>CAMLLE010000051.1 GCA_946480555.1 uncultured Verrucomicrobia subdivision 3 bacterium | reverse complement strand
GCCTAGCGGGAAGTTCAGGTTCGCCCAATCGGCCAGGCCGCGGACGTTCCACTCGTTTTTATCGAATTCGCCCTTGGTGAACGACTCCACCTTTTGGACGACCACTTCCTCCATGATGTCCATAAGGCGGTCGCGGACATCGTCGGCGCGGATGATCTCGTTGCGAAAGCCATAAATGACTTCGCGCTGCTTGTTCATCACGTCGTCGTATTCGAGCGTGCGTTTGCGGATCTGGAAGTTGTGCTGCTCGACGCGCTTTTGCGCCTGCTGAATGGAACGGTTGAGCAACGGATGCTCGAGTTCCTGGCCTTCCTCGAGGCCCATCTTCTCCATGTATTTGACGATCTTGTCCGAGCCGAACAAGCGCATCAAATCGTCCTCAAGCGAGATGAAAAAGTGCGACGAACCGGGATCGCCCTGGCGCGCGCAACGGCCGCGCAGCTGGCGGTCGATGCGGCGGGATTCGTGGCGTTCGGTGGCGAGAACGTGCAAGCCGCCCAGTTCGGCCACGCCGGGTCCGAGCTTAATATCGGTACCGCGGCCCGCCATGTTCGTGGCGATGGTGACGGCGCCGCGCTGGCCCGCGCGGGTGATGATTTCTGCTTCCTGCTGGTGGAACTTGGCGTTTAACACGGAATGAACGATGCCTTCGCGCTTCAGCATGCGGGAAAGGTGTTCGCTGACTTCAACCGAAATGGTGCCCACCAGCACGGGCCGGCCCTGCGCATGGACGTCTTTGATTTCCTTGAGCGCGGCGTTGTATTTCTCGCGGCGCGTCTTGTAAACGGAGTCGTTTGCGTCTTTCCGCAGCACGGCGCGATTCGTTGGAATGATCAGCACGCCGAGCTTGTAGATGTCGAAAAACTCCTGCGCTTCCGTTTCTGCGGTGCCGGTCATGCCTGCCAGCTTGTGATAAAGACGGAAGTAATTCTGAATCGTGATCGTCGCGAGCGTCTGGGTTTCGCGTTCGATCGCGACGCCTTCCTTGGCTTCCACCGCCTGGTGCAAGCCATCGCTCCAGCGGCGGCCCGTCATGAGACGGCCGGTGTTTTCATCGACGATGATGACTTTGTTTTCCTGAACAACGTATTGAACGTCCTTCTGGTAAAGCGTGTAAGCCTTGAGCAGCTGCGAGATCGCGTGAATGCGTTGCGCCTTGGACTCGAATTCCTGCTGCACCTTGGTCTTGGCGTCCATCCGCTTCTTGGGATCGGCTTCGGGCCCGGTGTCGATCTCGTGCAGCGCCGTCGTCAGGTCCGGCAACATGAACGCATCTGGATCCTGCGGGCTCAGGAAGTTGCGGCCCTTTTCCGTCAGGTCAGCTTCATGGCTCTTCTCATCCATTGCGAAGAGCAATTCCTCTTTCTCCGCGTAAAGTTCCGTCTTGCGCTGATCGGAATGAAGCTGGAGTTCGAACTGGTTCATCAGCCGAAGATTTTCCGGGTTCTCCAGAATCTTCATCAGGTTCTCAGAACGTGGCTGACCCATTTTTACGCGGAACAGCAGCCGGCCAATTTCCTTTTCCAATGCCTGCGGATTTTCCGGATTGGAACCATCCGTCGGATGCAGCTTCTTGATTAAATCTTCCGCTTCAGACAGCAGCCGATTGCACAGCCGGGCCTGCGCCTGGAAGATCGATTCCACCGCGGGTTTGAACTTCGCGTATTGCTCGTCGTAAGTGACGACCGCGGGCCCGCTGATGATCAGCGGCGTGCGGGCTTCGTCGATCAGGATCGAGTCCACTTCGTCCACGATCGCGAAGTAATGCCCGCGCTGAACCTGGTCTTCCTTGCGCGTGGCCATGCCATTGTCGCGCAGGTAATCGAAACCGAACTCGGCATTGGTGCCATAAGTGATGTCGCAGGCGTATTGCTCGCGGCGAACGGCCGGCGGTTGATCGTGCAAAATGCAACCCACGCTCAAGCCGAGAAACTTGTACACCGCACCCATCCATTCAGAATCGCGCGCAGCAAGGTAGTCGTTCACGGTTACGACGTGAACGCCGCGGCCGGTCAATGCGTTCAGGTAAACCGGCAGCGTTGCCACGAGCGTTTTGCCTTCGCCCGTTGCCATTTCCGCGATTTTGCCGAGGTGTAATCCCATGCCGCCGATCAACTGCACGTCGAACGGCACCATTTCCCAGCGAAGCGGATGGCCGCGCACGATGATGTCCTGGCCGCAGAGGCGGCGGCAGGCGTTCTTCACCACGGCGAAGGCTTCCGGCAGGATTTCCTCGAGCCGTTGTGCGAGCTGGGCGTTGTCCTGGATTTTGGAAAGTTCCTCCTTCCACGCGGCGGTTTTCTGCCGCAGGACTTCGTCCGAAACCTTTTGGAGGTCGGCTTCCAGCGCGTTGATTTTTTGAACCAGTGGGCGCAATTTCTTCAACTCCCGTTCGTTTTTGGAGCCGATCAGTTTCTTGACGATAAAGCCTATCATGTGACCTCAGAAAAAAGTGCCTTACGCTACGGAAACGCTCCCGGGGCGTAAAGACTTTACGGAGAGTAAGCCCCCGGGACGAAAACTCAAGGGAGCGGCCGGGAGGTGTTGCGGAGCATTCAACATTCAACGCCGAGCCGCGTAGGAGACGACGTAAGGAGACTCAATCTCTCCGGTTCTCCGCGCCGCTACAATGAATGTTGAGCGTTGAATGTTCATTGTTGAATGTTTCAAATCCGTTCCCGCCTTTGCTTTTGCCTTGGGATTTTGATTCCGCCATTCTCCCGCCGTGCTGACGGCGCCAATCATTGCTGTGGTTTTGGTTCTGTTCTTCGCCGGGGCCAGTTTCTTCTTCGCCTTGGCGGAAACGGCGCTGTTTTCCTTGAGCAACTGGCAGGTCAAGCAGCTCGCCACGCGCAAGCCGCACCTGGGCGGCATCGTTTCAAGGCTGCTGGCCGAGCCGCAGGATTTGCTGGCCACGATGGTCCTTGGAAACACCTTCGCGAGCGCGGCCATGCTGGCACCGGCGTTCTGGATGGCGCTGAGCGGCCGCTGGCCGTTGTGGACCACGATCATTCTGCTGTTCGCCTTGATTCTCTTCGGTTGCGAGGTGCTCCCCAAGACGCTCGCCGTGCGCCGGCCCGAACTTTGGGCTTTGCGCGTGGCGCGGCCAATGTTGTTCCTGGAGAAGGCAGCCTGGGTGTTGCGCTCGGCGGCCCAGAAGCTCAACAGCGCGATTCTCAGTTCCGTCATTCCCAAGGCCGTTCAACCCCAGACCGGCTTCAGCGATGATGAATATCGCGAGCTGGTTGAACTCGCCTATCAACAAGGTTCGCTGCGGCAGTCCGAGAAGGAAATCATCCTTCAGATCATCAGCCTTGATCGCCGCACCGCGCGCGAAGTGATGAAGCCTCGTTCGCAGATCGCCTGCATTTCCGACGATCTCTCGATCGAGGAAATGATCGCCGCGGCGAAAAAGCACAAGCATCGCCGGCTGCCCATCTACGATGAAACCCCTGATACGATCGTTGGCATCCTGAACACACGCGCACTGCTGCTCGATCCCAATGTCGATCTGGCGGACGCCATTGAGTTTCCCTCCTTCGTTCCGGAATCGATGAACCTGCTGCAGCTGCTCAAAAGCCTGCAACGCCAGCAACGCGGGATGGCAGTCGTGCTCGATGAATTTGGTGGCACGGCGGGATTGGTCACCACCGAGGACATCCTGGAAGAGCTGGTCGGTAAAATCCGTCCCGAGATGGAGCGTGATCGTTTCGTGATGGAACGGATGGACAAGGGCAAATGGCGGGTCAGCGGGACGATGCGCCTGGACGATTTTCGCCGCGAATACCCGGCGCTCGGCGAAGTGGCGGAAGTGGATACGATGGGCGGCTTGCTCGCCATGTTGCTGCATGTGGTGCCGACGCCGGGCGATTCGGCGAGTTTCCGAGGATTGAAACTGACCGCCGCAGCCACAGACGAACGCCGCGTGCGTGAAGTGTTGGTGGAGGTGGCTCGATGATTGGCAGCGCGCTGATCTGGGGGTTGCTCGTGATGTGCCTGGGCCTCTCGTTCCTGCTTTCCGGCATGGAAGCGGGCGTCTTCGCGCTGAGCCGTGTGCGCATTCGCCAGCAGATGCGCGCCGGCCGGCGATCGGCGAAGCTGCTGCACGAGTTTCTGGAAAACCCCGAGAACTTTCTCTGGACCATTTTCGTCGGCAACACCGCCGCGAACTTCTTCATATTCGGCTGGGCGATCTTCCTCCTGCACGAAGCGTTGCCGCAACGGCGGTTGTTGTTCGTGCTCCTCTTTGCAGCGGTCGTGTTTCTGTTTTACACGCTGTTCGATCTGCTGCCCAAGATGCTTTTTCGCACGTTTCCAAACCGCCTTTGCCTGGCGCTGGCGCCGCCGTTTCAGTTGATTCACCTGCTGCTGCGGCCCGTGGTTTACGTGGTGGAAAAAGGTTCCTCGGTCCTGCTGCGCTGGACCGGCGGAAAGGCTTTCCGGCGAAACCTGTTTGGCAATCGCGAGGAACTGCGTTTCGTCATGCAGGAATCCGCCCAGGCCTTCAGCAGCGAGGAACGCACGATGATCAATCGAGTGCTCGATCTGCAGGGGATTTCCGTCCGGCAGATTGTGCAGCCGCTGGAACAGATCAAGACCGCGGAGGCAGACTGGCCCGTCAGTCGTTTGCTGGAGGAATGCCGCCAGCATCACTTCACGCGCATTCCAGTCTGGGAAATGCGCGACGGAGCCCGCCGCATCAGCGGGTTGATCAGCCTAAACACGCTCTTGTTCGAACCCTCACTGGACGCCGCCAAACCGCTGGCGCAATTCATCCGTCCGGCAATTTATCTCGATGAAGATCTGCGCGTGGAAGTCGCCTTGCGCCAGATGCAACGCAGCGGCCAGCGCATGGGAATTGTGCTGTCGCGCGAACGCCGCGAAATCGGAATCGTCACGCTGGAAGACATCCTCAAAGCTGTCTTCGGGGAGGTGAATCTCTGATGGACTGGGGCGAATTCATGCTGATCAGCGGCAAGATCGTGGCCGTGATCTTCCTCGTGCTGCTGAACGGTTTCTTCGTCGCCGCGGAATTCGCACTGGTCAAAGTCCGCGATACGCAGCTCGAGAGTCTTGTGCTCAAGGGCCAGCGGCGGGCGAAGGTCGCACGCAAAATTCTGCATAATCTCGATGCGGCGCTGAGTTCGACGCAGTTGGGAATCACGCTGGCGAGCCTGGCGCTGGGCTGGATTGGCGAACCGGTGTTTGAATATCTGCTCCGGCCCGTGACACGGTTCCTCGGCGTGCAGTCGCCACACGCGCAGGAAACCATTGCGCTGATCGTCGGATTCATGACGATCACCTTCCTGCACATCGTCGCAGGTGAACTTGCGCCGAAGTCGCTCGCGATCCGCAAGTCGCTGCATACGTCGCTCTGGGTCGCCATCCCGCTCGATCTGTTCTACCGCGTTTCGTTTCCGCTGATCTGGATTTTGAACCACACCGCGAACTGGCTGCTGCGGCGGTTCGGCATTGAGCCGGTCACGGAGTCGGAACTGGTGCATTCGGAGGAAGAGTTGCGCCTGATCGTCGGCGCTTCGCAGAAGTATTCCGGCGGATTGCCTTACGGACGCGCCATCGTTTTAAACGCGCTCGATCTGCGGCACCGCACCGTGCGCGAAGTCATGCGCCCACGGCAGGAAATCACCGTCCTCGACACCGAAGCGACGATGGCCGAATGCCTGGAAGTCGCGGAGAAAACGCGCTACTCGCGCTTCCCTCTCGCCGAAGCGGGCGACATCGATCGCACGTTGGGCGTGATTCATTCCAAGGATTTGTTTGCATTGCGGATCAAGGCCCGTTCCGGAGTGGACCTGCTGCCTGCGGCGAGAAAGTTGATTTACGTCCCCGAAACGGCGCGCCTCGAACGTGTCTTGCAGACCTTCCTTGAACGCAAGTCGCACCTCGCAATTGTCGTCGATGAATACGGCGGCACGATGGGCTTGGTGACCCTGGAAAACATCCTGGAAGAAATCGTTGGCCAGATTCAGGACGAGTTCGACCAGGAGAATCCGCTGCTGACGCGTGTGAACGAAAGCACGTGGGAAGTGGCAGGCGGCTTGCCGCTGCATGATTTGGAGGAAATCGTCGGCGAACGTCTGCGCGAAGAAGGCATCACCACCGCGAGCGGCTGGGTGACGCAGCGGCTGGGTGGCTTTCCGAAGGCGGGCGATGTGTTGACCATCGGCCAATTCAACCTGCGCGTGGAGGAAATGGAAGGCACGCGCGTCGGCAAGTTGCGCGTCACCCGCAAAGTGTAACGCAATGACCCGAAGCCTCGGTGCTTTTCGCAGGGATTGGAACGGGCTGCCCGTTTCGACCCCGCCCAGCCCGACCTTTATTGCCCAAATCGTTCCCCTTGCTGGACATCGATTCCGATTTGTCCCAAGTTTATGGCACCCATGGGAAATGCCTCGCAGCGAGTCCTGTCGATCGGAGTGGCTTCCGGTGCCCTGCCAGCTTTGCACAGTCAGGATTTCGAAATTGAATCAGCTGAAAATATCGCCGCCGCCGCTTCCGTTCTGGCTGTTCGCCCTTTTGATCTTCTTCTGCTGCATGTGGGAAATGCCGGTCCGGCGAGCCTGGACCTGCTCGCGCAACTGCAATCCCACGCGCCGCACACGCCGATAGTCTTGTTGGGAACGGGCGATGACCGGAAGCCGAACCGCGACGCATTGAGATTGGGCGCGCAGGATTTCCTGTTGCCGGGCGAGCTTTCCGCGGCGCAGTTCGCGAGCGCGATGTGGAAAGCCATCGACCGCCATCAGGCCCAGGCGTCTTCACGCCGCGACCGGCACCTGCTGGAAATCCTGATGAACAATATTCCGGACGCGATCTATTTCAAAGATTCGGAAAGCCGTTTCATCCGGGTGAACCAGGCGCATGCCCGGCGGTTCCACCTCAAAAATCCAGTGCTCGCCGTGGGCAAGACCGACGCCGATTTCTTCAGTGACGAACACGCGCATCAGGCCCGTGTGGATGAGGTGGAAACGATGCGCACCGGCCAGCCGCTGGTGGGAATTGAAGAAATGGAAACCTGGCCGGACGGGAGCATCACCTGGGTTTCCACGACCAAGATGCCGTTGCGCGATCAATCGGGACGGATCATTGGCACGTTCGGCATTTCACGCGACATCACGGCGCGCAAGAAGGCGGAGCTGGCGCTGGAGGAACGCACGCGCCAGTTACAGCAGAAGAACGAACAGATTGCGGACGAACTCAAAATGGCGCGCGAACTTCAGCTCGCGATGCTGCCGCAGAAGTTTCCCTGCCTGCCTCCGCACCTGCCGTATCAGCAAAGTGCGCTGGAGTTCTTCAGCCTGTTCCTGCCGAACGGCGCGGTGAGCGGCGATTTCTACGACGTGGTGGAGCTTTCGGACACGACGGTGGGGGTGTTCATTTGTGACGTCATGGGGCATGACGTTCGTGCGGCGTTGATTACCGCGATGATGCGTTCGCTGGTCCAGGACCTCAGCCATTCGAACGTCGATCCTGGCAAGCTGCTGGCGCAGATCAATCATGCACTGGCCGGGGTTTTCAAATTGAGCGGCACGACGATGTTCGCGACGGCGATTTACCTGATCGCTGATGTGGAGAAGGGTGAATTGCGCTACGCGAGCGCGGCGCATCCGGAGGCGTTGCACGTGCGGCGGATGCCCGGCGAAGTGAAGAAGCTCGGCGGGAATGGGCATTGCAAGGGCCCGGCATTGGGGCTTTTTGACGATGCCGCATTTCCCACCTGCAGCCAGGCGCTGTCCGAAGGCGATGTGTTGTTGATGTTCACCGACGGGTTGATCGAAGCCGAGGGCGAGGACCACGAATGCTTCAGCTTGGAACGCTTGATGAGCGCGGTACAGCGCCGCGCGCATCTGCCCACCCAGGAACTGGCGAATCAGTTGATCGCCGACATTCGTCAGTTCTGCGACTGCGGCGAGTTCAGCGATGACGTTTCGGTGGTGGGAATTGGCGTCAAGCGTCTGGGCCCCGCACCAGGCGTCGCCTGTCCAATTAACGCTGGCTGAAGGCACGGTCGATATGCAACGCAATGCCATTGCCGAATTTTCAAAGCGAAGTGCAAATCCAGCGGCTGCAGTTGCGGTCAAGATTTCGCTACGATTCGTGACATCATGAACTTCACACTTCGCATTTTCCCGTTCGCGATCCTGTTCCTTCCGATGCTCGTATGCGCGGACACCAATCTGTTCGTCGCGGCGGATGGTTCAGCCCAATTCAGGACGGTCCAGGAAGCGGTGATGGCCGTTCCTGCCGGCAGCGAAAGCAACCATGTCCGCATTCACATCAAGCCGGGCGTTTATCGTGAGGTCGTCTACGTGCAACGGGAGAAGCGGTTCTTCCATTTCTTGGGCGAGAATCCGACGAACACCATTTTGACGTTCGATCTCAACGCAAATCAGAAGGGGCTCGACGGAAAACCCATCGGCACGTTTCGCACGCCGTCCACACTGGTTGATGCGGACGATTTCACCGCGGAGAACATCACGTTTGAGAACTCTGCCGGGCCGGTTGGCCAGGCGCTTGCGATTCGCGTGGATGGCGATCGGGTCGTGTTTCGCAACTGCCGCTTTCTCGGCTGGCAGGACACGATCCTGCTGAATCGCGGCCGGCAGTATTTCGAGAATTGTTTCATTCAGGGTCACGTTGATTTCATCTTCGGCGGCGCAACGGCGCTCTTTGAAAAATGCCGGATTCACTGCCTCCGCAATGGCTACATTACCGCCGCTTCGACGCCGGACACGCAGGCATTTGGCTTTGTGTTCGACGAATGTGAAATCACCGGTGAGCCGGACGTGAAAACCTTCCTTGGCCGGCCCTGGCGCAATTTCGCTAGCACCATCTTCATGAACACGAAGATGTCGGAAATCGTGAGGCCCGTGGGCTGGCACAACTGGAACAAGAAGGAAGCAGAGGCGACCACGCGTTATGCGGAATTCAGGAACAGCGGTCCGGGCGCCGCTACCGAGGCGCGCGCGCCCTGGGTGAAGCAGCTGTCTGCCGAGGACGCAAAGGCCATCACCGCGCAGAAGGTGCTGGGTGGAGCGGACGGCTGGCATCCGCATGAGCGTTCAAGGAATACTGGGCGGTGAAGGTTTGCTGTTGAATGTGCGACTTTGCCGCTTCATTCAGAGCGGACGCGCATCCGGCCATTTGCCAGTGAACGATGGCTCTGGATATTGGCTGACCGGCTTCTTTCAATCACTCGCTTCCTGCGGACTCTGAATTATCTTGTGCGCTCCGATGAAACCGCTTAACCCGTCGCGCACCATTATGACGCAAAAAGAGCTGCAGTCTCTTGCCGCCAAACACGGCACGCCGCTGGTCATCATCGACCACGATGTGATCCGGAAAAACTACGCGGAGTTCCGCAAGCATCTGCCCAAAGTGCAGGTGTATTACGCCGTGAAGGCGAACCCCGCGCCAGAGATTGTCCGCACGCTCTACAAGGCCGGGGCCAGCTTCGACGTCGCATCGCTGCCGGAGTTCATGACCGTTTACGAGAACATTCAGAAACTTCCGGCCAGGCAGCAGCAGGATTTCATCTGGGACAAGATCATCTACGCGAATCCGACGAAGCCAAAGGAGACACTGCTCGCGCTGGACAAATACAAACCGCTCGTCACCTACGACAATTTGAACGAGCTGAAGAAGATCAGACAATACGCCCCGAATGCCGGCGTGGTGCTGCGGCTGCGCGTGGACAACACCGGCTCACAGTGCGAACTGTCGTCAAAATTCGGCTGCGCCCCGGGCGAAGCGGTGGATCTGATTGAAGCGGCCTTCAAGCTTGGGCTCGTCGTTGAGGGATTGAGTTTCCATGTCGGCAGCCAATGCACGAATTTCCAAAACTTTGTTCAGGCGTTGAATGCAGCGGCCGCGGTGATGAAGGAAAGCGAGGGGCGCGGTCATGTAATCAAGATTCTCGACATCGGCGGCGGCTTTCCCGCGCCGTACAACAAGCACGTCCGCCCATTTCGAGAGCTGGCGAAAGTCATCAATGCCGAGATCGACCGCCTGTTCGCCCCGGATATTCAGATTCTCGCCGAGCCGGGACGGTTCCTCGCTGCGTCGGCGGCGACGAGCGTTGCACGCGTCATTGGCAAGGCGGTTCGCGACGGCAAGATGTGTTACTACATCGACGACAGCGTTTATCACACCTACAGCGGCATCATCTTCGATCACTGCCAGTATCCGCTGAAGGCGTTCAAGAAGGGGAAGAAGGAGATCAGCGCGGTATTTGGTCAGACGTGTGACGGGCTGGATACGATCTCGCAATCGGAACAGCTGCCGAATCTGGAAATCGACGATCTGGTTTACTCCGAAAAGATCGGCGCGTATAGCAACGCCTCGGCAACCTATTTCAACGGTTTCCCGCCCGCGAAGGTGCTGCACGTGAACCAGTGAATTGAAAGAGCACGACGGGTTGGTCGCGCCATTCGCGATTTCGCAACGCGCAGGCGAGCCGCCTGCGCTCCTTCTTATAGCGTTTCTCCAAATTCATTTCCGGATCATCTCACCGCGGAGGCGCAGAG
>CAMLLE010000050.1 GCA_946480555.1 uncultured Verrucomicrobia subdivision 3 bacterium | reverse complement strand
GCGTAGTTGCAGAGCGTCATTCCATCTCCGCGGCGGTGGACATGCACTGCTTTGGTGAAGCGGCTGCCCATGTCCACGGCCAGGATTTGGTCCAGCTTCCGACGAGTCTGATTCGTAAAAAATGGCAAAGCCATGGTAATGTCTTTCCGTTCGACGCCCGGATTGTAGCAAGCCCTTCGCCAAGGCAGCTCACGGTTGATTTCCTAAGATAATGCTTTAACGAGAAAAATCGCGGGACTGGGTTAAAGACAGTAGCTGCCTGAAAATGAAACAACCCGGGATTCCTTTCCAGACACAGCCGTAGATTTACTCAATGCGGCGGAGATCCAATCACAGTGGTTGGCTGCTGAATCAGCCACGCCCGGGTAGCGAGCACCTCTTTTCATCATCCAGATTGGGGACAGGGAACAACGGGCTAAACTCGCTGACGGCGGATCAACGCGGTCGCACGGCAAGTCGATCAATCAGGGAACCGGATCTGGTCGTCCTTTTGCCCGAAAGGGGGCGGAGTTGAGGGAAACCGCTTTCACCCAGGTGCACCAGACGCAATCCGACCTCGATTCCACCTGGAGCGAGGAAGTATCGTCACGAATAGCCGAGCAAGGGGCGGACAACGATGGGTCCTTGCTCGTTGCTTTGCAAACTGGTGAGCACGATGGTCAGGATCATGCGGCCGACGTCGAAACTCTTCGCGGGTGTGATGAGCTTGAACTCCATCACCCCGACCTTGGTGGGAATGTAAGCGACGCGGGCCATTTGATCGGCACCGGCCACTTTCCAGCGCAAGTCGTAGGCAGGTCCGCCGGCGCCCAGCGCAAATTCAGTGTGCTCATCCACGACGGTCGCATCCGCAGCCACGTTCAATGCTTCCGCCTTCCAGTCCGGACGCTGCGTTTCTCCGATCGCAGACTTCGCGGGACGAATCAGCTGGATTGCGATGAACTGGCCGGATTCCGCATGCGAAAGGACGATGCGCTCCGCATCAGAAGCGTTGAGCTGGAAACCGGTCGGAATTCTCAGCATGAACTGATTGGTTCCCACGCTGATGAACGCGCGGCGGATTTGTTCGGTGCCGACGGTTTCGCCGGGGCGAATCTCGGTTCGAAACACAGGCGCCACATTGGTGCTCAGCAATTCGAGCTGGGCTGAACCATTGCTCAACCCGAGCAGCCAGGCGGCGACGGGCGCGATCAGAAACAGGCTACGGCGTGACATTGTAAGTAACATTGTTCGGCGGCGGAGTCGCCCAGCCGAAGCGGAGCGCCACCAGCGCGCAAGGCATGCCCGGCGGCGTCTGGGTTGGATCCTTGAACTTCAGATCGTAGCTGAACTGACGCGTGGGCGGATCGTAATAGGTTCCTGGATTGATGAACCGGCTCGTCGCCACGCGGCTGGGGAACAGATTGATCATCGACGTGTTGATCGTCAGCGTTCTCGAGCTGGGCGAGTTCCAATCTTCCAACAATCGGGGAAGGTTGTGAACACCACCGCTGAAACCTGTCGTCGCCGTGGTGGTGGAAGGTACAATGCCGGTGAGGATGGCCGCATTGATGGTGGTGTGCGTCGCCTGGCGTGATGTATAGCTGTAGCTGGGATAACTTTCGTAGTCCCGCCACTCGGACGAAAGAACGGTAAGTGCGTCCGACATCAGGGCGCAAGGTACTGTTCCGGCGGCCCAGGTGTTCGTGGGTCCCTGGGCATTGGGTGAATTATAGTGGCCGAGCACGTAGAGCGGATTGGGTGTGGCCAGCGTGAATCCCAGACCGCCGTTGGCGGGAGGCGCAATTCCGTTGGTGATGCGAACTGAAAACATCAGCCCGTTCGTCTCGCGGAAATCCGCGACGTAGAGAATGGTCGGATAGTTCGTTGTCACGCCCGGTTCATATTTTCCGCCGGTGGCGCAGATCGTGTTCGACATCCATTGCTTGTATTTCCCGAGATCGACCTGAGTCAGATAATTCGTTTTGCTTTCCCGGCGATCGTAGAGTCGGTTCGACACGCTGAGGAACGGCAGGTTTGTGGCGAGCGATGATGCGATCAGGCTGTTGGTGAAAATAAGTTTGCTGCCGTCCTCAACCGCGAGGCTTGCTGCGGTGGGAGGCTTTTGAACGATCGTGGTCACCGAAGTATTGCTGACCAGGATGATGACGGCGGCTTTGTTGTACAACCGTTGCTGCTCGAGGGTGGACGAATAATTGTTCGTGTTCGGAACCTCCAGCAGGCTGTACGTGTTCGTCATGGGAATCGGAATCTGGATTGTCGGAACGCGATTGATGTACTTGGGATTGGCGTTGAAGGTGGTGCGCCAGGTGGAGCTGAAGTTCGTCGCGTTGCCCCAGGATTGTCCGTTGTTGTAAGGGGCCGAAACAATGCCGGCCGAGGTGACCGTGCTGTTGAACGTCAGCCACGCGCCGCCTCCGGCTCCGACATAGATGTTTGTGTTCGAATGCACCGGGCCGTTTACGGTCATCGGCGCGCAGGTGCTGAACTCCAGCAGTCCATTGTAGAAAATGGCGTATGCCGTCAGCGGCACCAGGGCCAGCAGCACATCTTCCTGCGCTGTTCCGATGACGCCATTTCCGCCGACGAGCTGCGTGTTGGAGAGAATGCGATAGACCGGCGCGTTCGCTGTGCTGCGTCCCGCGTATGCCTGCGGCAGTTCGCCGGAGTAAACGGAATTGGAATAGACGTAGGTGGCGCCGCTGTTGCCCAATCCGTCGGAAAATGTGAACTGGCCCCAATAGGCGTCGTTCGTGGAACGCGGATAGAATGTGCGATAGCTGCCGAGATTGTTCTTCACCGTGGCGGGGCCGCCGGCTGACTGGAAATCATACTGCATGCGGGCGAACACACTTTCGACCGCCGCTTCCGCCGCGTTCTGACACATCATCAGCTCGACGTGCCGGTCGTTGATTTTCGACATCGAATAGGTGCGGCTGGCCGTGGACGCGAGCACGATCAGGCTCACACTGGTGATGCACATCACTATGAACAGGGCATAACCCGACCGGGTCGCGCGCGCGGAATCAATTCTGGTTTTCATCGGCCTTCAGGAACGTGCGGAGTGAGTCGGAACTCCATCTTGTAGCGGTCGTACAGTGCTCCGGGCCCGACCTGCGTGAGCGGATACTGGAACTGGCAGAAATCCAGGATGAAGTGGATGATCCGCCGGTTGGAGAGATCGTAAATTGGATTTCCCTGGTGGTCCTCCAGCATGAACACGAGGCTGTTGGCGTAATTGTTCGTGAGGTAGCTGGCTATCCGTTCGCTGCTGTTGTTGCCGGATTTCTGCCGACGCAACGTGTAATTCCCCGGGGTATTCGTATCGAAGTAGTAGTCGATGTAGTAATTCGTGTCCGTGGTCAGGTTGAGCCGGAGGGCATTGCCGCGCTGCACCACGCCATTGTCCACGGCCTCAAAGTTGCCGTTCACCAGGTTTCCCACCGTATGAAACTTGGCCGTGCGAACGTCGCGGCACAGTTCGCCCAGGCCCGTGCGCGCGTCATCCACCGCGCCGAGCTTGCTCTCCACGAGCTCGTTGTACTTCAAGCCGAAGATGTGCGAGTAAACCATCGCAATGGTTACCAGGCTGAAGATGCTCATTGAGATCATCATCTCAACCAGCGTAAAAGCTTGTTCCAGCCTGGAGGCGGCCGGAGCGGAGGTCAGTGCGGGGCGAACTTGCATAACAATCCGTCAGTTGAAGAGCGTTTCCGGTGCGCGATTATCCGGCGCGCAGAATGTGGAGATCGAATTGGTGAAGATCTTCGTGGTGTTCCCCCATCGAAACGGCCAGGTCGTGTCCACCTTCACCATCCAGACGCGAAGTCCGGACCCGCCACTGATCGGGATCGGCTTCAAGGTCACCCAGTTTGTGGCGCGGACGTAGTTCGTCCCGGTGTACGGAATGTCGAGAACGTTCGTTGTGTAACCCGTGACCACCTCGCCCGACCTTACGCGGCCGAGCAAAACGATGTTCGTGATCTGATTGACGCCGTCCGGATTCGTCGTTGTGTATTCTTGCGCCGGATCGTAAACCGCCGAGCGCGCTTGTTCGATCTGCTGGATCGCCAGTGCCTGGGCGGCCAGGGAATAGCCGGACCATTGGGCGCGCCGCGCCAGTTGTGAGTAGCAGAGAACTGTGCCGGAAAATGCCGTGGCGACGATGCCAATCGAGATCACTACCTCCGCCAGGGTGAATCCACCTGTGCGTCGGCCATTGAGATTGTCTGTGTTGATACGCATGGCTTGCAACGGCCGTAAATACTGAGCAGTCGTCACCAAAGCATTCCCACTGCCAAAAGGACCTCCCGGGTCATGAACAATTCAGAAGCGGCGGGGGTAAGGAGGGATTTGGAATGATGGATGGAAGTCCGGCGACGAACGTTGTCCTTGAAACGAGAAAACTGTCTTGATCCGAGGCAACTCGCCCGGCCCATCGACACCTTTGATCACGTAGTGTTTTTCCTGCACTGAATCCAACCTCTGGAAACCTCCTTTGCCGCGGATCGGCACAAAGCTGCATTCGTCGACGAAGAATCTCGGCGGTTCAAATCTCGCGGTGACTTTTCGATCTGGATGTCCCAACAGGTGCTTTTAGATCGGTGATTAATTCTTCGGATATGAGAATGGCAACGACCTTGGGATTTGGCTTCTCGGCGTGGACGTGGCTGGAGCAGGGAACGTCACGGCCTAATTGTCTCACAACGCAAATCGAATTTATCGGTCTATGAAGATCGGGATTTCCAGCCAAAATGTCGAGGGCGCCACCCTGGCTGAACTCTGCGTTTGCATCGGAATCCTCGGTGTGATGGCTGCAGGAGTGATTGGCAGCTACAATTATGGCTTCTTCGCGATGGGGATCGTTCGCGAAAATCAGCGCGCCACCCAGATTCTTCTCGAAAAGACTGAGACCATTCGCCTCTACAATTGGGAACAGGTTCTCGCCGGAACAATTCCGCATTCGTTCACCAATTACTACGACCCGCAGATTACGGGAAGCGAAGGAATTCGCTATTACGGAACGGTCGAGGTCGTGGATTTTCCTTTCGCCACTTCTTATCGAACCAACATGCGCCAGGTGAACGTGACTCTCACCTGGACCAACGCCATGCGCGGCATCGCGCGGCATCGGAGCCTCTCCACCTTCATCGGCCGCTACGGGATGCAGAATTATGTTTATTGAGATTGCACATCGTTGTCGGGAGAAGGGCCTGACGCTCATCGAATTGATGATCAGCATGAGCATAATGGGAATTGCTTCGGCGGCCCTTGGCACAATGATGCTGTTCGGAGCGCGCAGCGTTGCTCAGTTGTCAAATTACGCTGAACTTGATGCTTCGAACCGCCAGGCCGTGGATCGATTGACCCGCGAACTTCGACAGGCCCAATACGTCAGCGGCTTCAACAACAATACGAACTATTCGTGGCTCACAATGAGAAATGGTTCACACGAGGACGTCACCTATTCTTTCGATGGCACCAAAAAGACAATGAGCCGTACTGTGAATGGGGTTCCGGAAGTACTTCTGACAAACTGCACCATTCTAAGTTTCAGTTGCTATCAGCGAAATCCAACGCTGAACGGCTTTGAGATTTACGACATTGGGAAGAACAACCCGCAGAAGTACATCAAGGCTGTGGAGTTGACCTGGCGTACTCGCAAGACGCTCAGCGGAAGCGCCGTCATCAACAGCGAAAACGTGCAAACCGCTCGCATTATCATTCGGAAGCAACAAGAAGATTAAGTATGAAGATCCGCATCTTTGGAAAAGTCCGGCAGATGGCGAGCACGCTGCTTGTCACGCTGGTTATTTGTGTCCTGCTCGGCGTCGGCATTACGGGCTACCTTTCTCTGGTACAACACCAGCGCGCCCTCAGCTCACGTTCGCAGGCGTGGAATCTGACGATGACGCTTGTGGAAGCCGGCGTTGAGGAAGCTCTTCAGCATCTCAACGAACACACCAGTGACCTTTCCCATGGAGATTGGGATCCACTTGGCTCGGAAGGGTATGTTTGCGACCGGACGCTTCCAAGTGGCGGCTATCGCGCGATCATTTATGTCACCAACGGTATTTCAAGCCCGGTCATCGTATCTACGGCAACCGTCCGCCTGAATTACTGGGCCAGCGCGCCGTTGCGCATGGTATTCGCGGCGGTCGGGGTGACTGGTGACGCGGGCTACATCACTCGCAAAGTTCGGGTGACCTGCTATCGCGGTGCGAATTTCCCCAATGCCATCGTGGCGAAGGAAGGCATCAAAATGAACGGCAACAACGTCAAGGTGGACAGCTTTCGCTCCTGCGATTGGCCCGATCGCCGTTATGACAGCACGCGTGCGCTGTCGAAGGGCGACGTCGCTTCCAACGGTTCTTTGATTGATGCAGGCAACGCCAATATTTACGGCCACGTTTCGACCGGCCCGGGAGGCAGCGTTCAGGTCGGAAACAATGGTGCCGTGGGTTCGTATGCCTGGCAGAACGCGGGGAACAGAGGCATCCAGCCGGGATGGTTTAGCGATACGTCAAATTTCGTCTTCGCCGATACACGGTTGCCATACAACAGCGGCCTCGAACCTATTGGCGGGGTTGACATCCTCGTCACAAACGTGACCAGTAGCGCCACCATCACCAACACCAGCTACCCGAATCCGGCGCCGCTTACGGGTGTGATCACGAATACTTCCTGGGCGACGCTTTCGTACAAGCCGAACCCGGCGCCCGCGGGATTGGTTGCCGTGACGAACAATGTGACTTCGTCGAGTGTCCCAAATCCCCTGCCAGCCACGATGACGACGAATTCAGTCC
Organism: uncultured Verrucomicrobia subdivision 3 bacterium; assembly: GCA_946480555.1. Next base: position 3,811 of record CAMLLE010000050.1, on the reverse strand, counting down.
AGGTCACCGAATCCGGATTTCCTACGGCTGGAACGTACATCGGATTGGTCGCAACCAACTTTCAAGGCAACAAGGTGAAGAACTACACGTTCAACCGGATCACGGGTTACACGTATCCAGTCGTGTCGTACAAGTATCCGATCTCCACCTACGTTTATTCGCTATATTCCACGAACGCGATCTATACCACCAATACCTACGATCACATCCTCCACAGCGGCGAATACTATGCGACCTCGTTGACGGGAAAAACGCTCGTGAAAGGTGAAGTTACGCTGGTGCTGCCGAACGGCTTTTCCATGGGCTCGGGCGACACACTTCAAATTCTCGGTACGGGCAAGCTTACGATGTATGTCGGCGGAACTTCGTGCAAACTCAGCGGTAACGATGTGGTGAACGAAGGCGGATACGCCGGAAACTTCATCCTCTATTGCGCGCCCAGCGTCACGAGTTTTGACCTGAGCGGAAACGCTCATTTCACGGGGATCATCTACGCGCCAAATGCGGACTTGAAATTCAATGGTGGCGGTCATGACACCTTCGACATGATTGGCGCCCTGGTGGCCAAGACCATCACTCTGAACGGCCACTTCAACGTGCATTACGACGAGTGCCTTGGAGACGACACTTCCAATAATCTGTTTGTCGTGCGGAGTTGGGACGAGTTGTATTGAACCTGTCTCAACCGAATGCAATCCCTTTTGCAATGGCCCGAAGTTCCGCAACCAGAGCTTCAATCGCCCTGGACGGCTTTCCGCGCCAGAGCGCACCAAGTCTGAGCGGTGGGAAGTCTCTTAACGGCAGAATTCGAACATCCTTCGGAAGCGCCTGACGCGGCATTCCTATGGACAATCCGATTCCCAATCCGCTGGCAACGTAGCGTTCCACAAGCTCCAGCGACGCCGCTTCGATTCCCGCAAACCAATCGATCCGCATCCGGCGCAGCTTCTCCTGAAACGTGCGGCACAACAGTTCGTGGTCCGGCAGACAGATGAGCGAATCTTCGATTTTGTCGCGTTGCCACAGTTCCGAAGCATCCCGAAGATGTGAGCTCTGAGGCACGAGCAGCACCAAGGGGAGTTCCAGCAACGCGGTCGATTTCAAACCTGTGGGGGTTTTTCCGCCAAGCACGGTTACCGCGACATCCAGCTCATTTCGAATGAGCCGATCCTCCAACTCCATCGGATAACCGTCCTGCAACGAGATGCTGATCCCAGCCTGGCTCTGCTTGAGGCTGCGGATAATAGCTGGCATGTAATCCCGCAGAATGATCGCGGACGCGCCGATGCGGATTTGCCGTGTTTGGCCACCCTGCAATTCACTGGCGACGCGATCCAGGTTAGAAAAGAAGGGCTCAATGAACGTGTATAGTCTTTTCCCTTCGGTTGTCAGCTCGAAGGGGCGCCTCTGAAACAACGTCACCCCCAGGAATTCCTCCAGCTGCGCGACCTGGCCGCTGACAGCCGGTTGCTGGATGCCATAAGGGATGTTCCGTACCGCTCCCATGATCCCGCCGTGTCGCGCCACGTAATAGAAGAGTTCCAGATGGTGAATGTTCATACATCGACAGAACCGATAGCGCGGCCAGTTTTATCGATTCACGCCGGAGCGGCAAGCGCGTCTAGGTTCTGCGCGAACGAACGAAACAAATGAAGACTGAACTGAAGCTGTTGTTTGGAATCTGTGCCGCCGGGTTGCTCACGGGCTGCGAAACGTCCGGTTGGTCAAGGCGCGAGCGTTCCGCAATCACCTATCCCAATTACGTGCTCGCGCTCAAACCAGCCGGTGCATCAGCCAGCGCGCGCCAGGTGCAAACTCCCATCCGCGTGGCTGTGGCCCAGGTCGGCGAATCTGCGCCGCCAGTCGCATTGACCGATACACTGAGGAGTTCCGCTGTTGTCGAATCGGTGTTTGGCCTTCCCGCTCCCGGAGAGCCGCAGGATGGGGGGCACGTTGCGAATCCAAGTTATGCCGAACGCTTGAATTTGCTATGCGGCCTCGCCGCGGCCGCCAACGCGGATTACCTGTTTCTCTGCGGCGGCGATGTCTCGCTCTGGCGCGACCCGAACGCATTGAAGTTTCTGGACCTGACGCTCGTGGGTGCCTACGCCGTGCCGAGCACGCGAATTCACGGCGAAGGAAAAGCAGCTGGCGCTTTGGTGGATGTGCGAACGCAGGAACCGTTGCTGTTCGTGAATGTGGAGGCAAAGCAATCGCTCGTGGCAACCACCGAATCGACTTACAGCAAACAGGATGTTCTATCGGTTGAATTGCGGAACGAACTCGCCCGCAAACTGGCCGAAGAACTTCAAACCCGGCTCGTAGCAGGCAATCGCGCCTCGGCGGCTCAATGAACACTCCATATGACGCCTTCGTTCAATCTCAGTTTTGGCTGGCTCTGGATCTTGCTGGGCTTCCTGAGCGGAATGATCCTGGGGATGTTTTTCCAGCGGGAGGATTGGCTTGGCGGTTACGCCAGCTTCAAACGGCGTCTCTACCGGCTTGGGCACATCTCGTTCTTTGGACTGGGAGCCTTGAATCTGCTGTTCTGGTTCACCGCCCGTGAACTGGGACTGGCGGGCGATCAAGCCGCCCTCGCGTCGGTCGCTCTTGTAATTGGCGGAGTGGCGATGCCGGTTTGCTGCGGCGTCGTCGCCAGCTGGCCACGAGGAAAAATGCTGTTCGCACTGCCAGTCGTCAGTTTGATCACCGGTGGTGCGCTCACGTTGATGGAGGTATTCAAACAATGAAACGCATTGGATTCATCGCCATGAGCGGCGTGCGGGCACACAATCCAGAACTTACCGCGCTCGGCCTCACGCTGCCGGGATTCGTGGATCGGAACCGCATCATCGCTTCGCTGCCGAGCCTGGGATTGCTCACGCTCGCGGGACTTACGCCGGAAAGATTCACAGTTGAATATCACGAGATCGCTGACCTGAAGAACCTGCCCGAGTTGCCGGATCATTTCGACCTCGTGGCGATCGGCACTTTCACTGCGCAGCTGAAGGAAGCGTTCACAGTAGGCGATCATTATCTGGCGCTTGGCGTTCCGGTCGTGATGGGTGGCATCACTGTGAGCGCGCTGCCGGAAGAGACGAAGGCGCATTGCACGAGCGTTGTGATTGGGGAAGGGGAACTCCTCTGGCCGGAGGTGTTGCGTGATTTCGAAACGGGCGGGCTGAAGCCGCTTTACGTGCGCACACCTTCCGGCCAGTTCGATCTCGCGAACGCGCCGATGCCGCGCTTCGACTTGCTGGATCCGGCGAAGTACAATCGCATCACCGTTCAAACCAGCCGCGGCTGCCCGCATCATTGCGAGTTCTGCGCCAGTTCCATACTGCTCACGCCGCGCTACAAGGTGAAACCGGTGGAAAAGGTGATGGCGGAACTCCGCGAGATCAAAAAAATCTGGCCACGGCCGTTCATCGAGTTTGCCGATGACAACAGCTTCGTGCATCGCGAACACTACAAGCGGCTGCTGCGCGAAATGGCGGGAGAAGAACTGCGCTGGTTCACCGAAACCGACGTGCGCGTGGCGGAAGATGCGGATCTGCTCGGGCTGATGCGCGATTCAGGTTGCGCGCAAGTGTTGATTGGTTTGGAAAGCCCGCGGCGCAGCAGTCTCGACCGTTTGGAGCTGAAGAACAATTGGAAGGCTTCGAAGCTTGATTCGTATCGTGCCGCGATCAATCGCATTCAATCCTATGGCATCACTGTGAATGGCTGCTTCATTCTGGGGCTCGATGCGGACACGCCGGAAGTATTCGGCGACGTGTTTCAGTTCGTTCGGGAGTCTGGTCTTTACGAA
>CAMLLE010000049.1 GCA_946480555.1 uncultured Verrucomicrobia subdivision 3 bacterium | reverse complement strand
CTCTGACCTTCCCTTGGCGGCGCATCCCGCAAACTCACCCCAAGTTCAGCCAGCCTGCTTACCCGCTGACAGAACCGCCTGCACCACGTCCTCAACAGCGATGCTGTTCATGCACCGAAAGTCGATCGGGCATTCGCGCAGAAAACACGGGGAGCACGGTGCCTGGCCGCGAATCAACTGATGACGCGTATCGCCCGGCAAACCTGGACCGGTGAGTTCCGGTGAAGTGCTGCCAAATGGCACCACGACCGGTGTGCCAAGCGCAGCAGCTACGTGCATCGGGCCCGTGTCATTCGTGAGCAATATACGCGAGAGTTTCAGAATCGCGCACAACTCGCGGAGCGAAGTCTTGCCCGCCAGCGCGGTTGCCGCGCAGCCGAGCGCGGACGAAATCTCCATCGCAAGCGGCACGTCGGCATTTCCGCCCAATACCAACCAATGACAATTCGTTCGTTTCTGAATCTGTTTTGCCGCCGCAATGAAACGTTCCTTTGGCCATCGTTTGGCGGGCCCATATTCCGCGCCAGCATTCAAGGCGAACAACGGCGCCTCAGAATGCAGCGCAAACTTCTGCCTGGCATTCTCCATCTCGATGTCAGTCGACGCCAATACGGGCGGCAACGGCTCCGCCACCGCGCCAAGCGCCGCAACAAGATGCAGGTAATCGTGAATCTGATGTCGCGCCGACGGAAACGATTCGCGAGCGCCATTGGGATCTGTGGCCACCAGCGCGCGAACTTCTTCCGGAGTGCGCTTCCGCATTCGCATTGCGGAAGGATGTGGTGGAATCGGATGTGTCAGGAACCAGCTTCGCAATGATCGGGCATGTCCGATGCGAACTGGAATTGCCGCCAGCCACACTTCGATCGCGGAGCGCGGCGAATTCGGCAGGACCAGGGCGAGGTCAAACTTCTCAGCGCGCAATCTCCGGCCGAGCCGCAACAAGCCTTCGTCGGCTCCAAAACTCATCATCCGGTCCACTGCCGGATGATTCAGCCACAACTCACGGAGCTTCTCCGGAACGAGAATCGTGATTTGCGACGCAGGGAAGCGTTCGCGCAAACGCAGCAGCGCCGGCGTGGTCATCACTGCGTCGCCCAGCCAGTTCACGCCGCGGACAAGGATTCGCCGCGGAGCCTCGGAATTGAACGATCTTTGGTTTCCGTTCATTTCTTGTTCGCTGCCCGTTCTGCCGCGAAGACGGCTGCGCGGATTTTTCGCGGGCCACGTTTCGGCGGTTTCCAGCGGTTATGCACCCAAAACCAGTTCGCTGGATCGCGCCGCACCGCTGCTTCCAACGCACGGTTCACGTCAGCCATGATGGCCTCGGTCGAACGCGCCTTGCCAACGTCGTGCGTCGGGATTTCCGGTCCGACTTCGATCCGCCATCGCGCAAGACCGGTGCGATAACAAACGGCGGTGAAGAGGGCACATTCGTAACGCAAGGCAAACAAAGCCGGCGCAGCAGTTGTGGAGCATTCGCGCCCCAAAAACGGCAGCCAGACTCCGCTGCGGCCGGCGTGCTGATCGGAAAGCAAACCGAGCAACAGGTTGGGCTCGTTCATCGCGGCGCGCAATTGTTCACTTTCGGTGCGACGTTCGAAAAACAGGCAGCCAGATTTTTCTCGCAAGAGCAGCAGCACGCGATTAAGCCCGCGTTGCGGAAGGCTGCGGTAGGTGGTGGCACGGCGCAGGCCGGGCACATCTTGACCGAGGCGCGCGTAGAGTTCGAAATTCCCAAAATGGCCGATTGCGCAGATGGCATTGCATTTCCGCCCGGTCATGACCTTGGTGACTGCCTCCAAATCTTGGGGCAGTTCCAGGTATGGCCGCAATTGTTCGAAGGACATTCTCGCGGTGCGAACTGCGCTCAGATAATTCTCACCAATTCGGCGAAAGTTTTCCCGGGCCAATGCGCGGATTTCGCCCTGTGTCTTCTCGGGAAACGCTGCGACCATGTTTGCCACGGCGACTTTCCGGTGTGGAACATCCAGCCAGTACGCCAGCCCGCCGCAGAACCGGCCGATCCATGCCACGCTTCTCAGCGGCAGCATCTGGATCAATGCAACGAAAGCGCGGCCCGCAAAGTAAAACAGCTGGTCCATCAGCGAAAACAAATGCGCCGGACGCAGTCGCGAAAGTCATCGGCGCCAGCCACGATCTTGATTTCGACGCGCATGAAGTAGAATGGAAGATCGCGCCGATCGATCTTTGGAAACCGAACGGCGTCCTTTTGCGTGGTGATGATGACTTCGGCCTGGCGCTTCTTGCTGCGGTTGATGGCGTTGATGATTTCCTGCTGGCTGAAGCGATGGTGATCGGCGAAGCGTTTCGAGTAAACCAGCTCCGCGCCAAGCTTCACCAGGCTTTGCTCGAAGCTTTCCGGCTGCGCAATGCCGCTGAGTGAAGCCACCTTGCGGCCCTTGATGAAATTGATGTCCACCTGCGTGCCCGTGAAAACATCCTCAAGATAAAGCGGGGCGTGAACGCACTCAATGATGCCGGCGGTGCGGTTGAGCTCAGCGATACGCTTGCGCAACTCCGCGGTTTTGCCGTCGCTCTTGGTGATGAAAATCGTGCTGGCGCGGGCAAGATGAGAAGGCGGTTCGCGCAATGTGCCGCGCGGCAACAGGCGCTCATTCCCGAACGGCTGCTGGCAATCGATCAGCACGATGTCCTGCCGCCGCCCGCGCAGCTTCCAATACTGAAAACCGTCATCGAGCAGCAGCGTGTCGCAGCCGAATTTCTCGATCGCGTAGCGGCCCGCCTTCACGCGGTCCTTGTCCACGAGCACAACGACGTCCTTCAGATTCGATGCGAGCATGTAGGGTTCGTCGCCCGCGGTCTCCGAATCCAGCAACAGCGACTTGCCATCAGAGACGATGCGCGGCGGCGTCGTGTCTTCGCGGAGAAGAATCTTGTTCAATAATCGCTCATGAATGGGCTTTGGCCGCGAACGATAGCCGCGGGAGAGAATCGCAACGTTCCGGCCCTGGTCACGCAACTCGCGGGCGAACTTCTCGACAACCGGTGTTTTACCCGTGCCGCCGACCGTCAGGTTGCCAATCGCAATGACCTGAACGCCGAGTGTCGAATCGCGGAGAATGCGAACGTTGTATAGAAACCGCCGTGCTTTGACTGCGACCGTGAAGACCTTGGAGAGTGTGTACAGCGTGCCGCGAACCAGCGAGGCCATGGTGCCACGCCGCTCTTCGAAGATGACTTCCAGGACGAACGTTTCGACCGCTTCCGTCCATTCACGCCAGGTTTCGCGCATGTCGGGTGAGTTTGCCTGCGCGCAAAGTGCGGGGCAAGACGCCACTCAGATGGGAAGGAACGAAAGGCCTTGAAGATTCAACAATGAACACTCAACACCCAGCTTCCAGCGTCAGCTCGACGCGCTCGACCGGAGAAATGTCAGGTGACGATGGAAGACTGAAGACTCAAACGATATCCCGAATGTAAATATCCTTGTCCTTCAAGTTCTGGACGATCATGTCCACGGTGCGTTCGATTCCGCCGAGATTCTCACGCACAACTTTGCGGGCATTTCGGCCGAGCTCTTCCCGCAACGCCGGATTGGCCAGGACATCAGCAAACGCCTTTTCCAATTCCGTTTCGGTCTGCACCTGGATCGCGCCTTTGTTTGCCACGAAGCTGCGGACGATTTCGGCAAAATTTTGCATATGCGGCCCGAAAACCATGGGCTTGCCGAGCGCGCCGGGCTCAATCGGATTCTGTCCGCCCTGACCGCGCATGCTTTTGCCGACAAAGATGACCGTCGCGTGTTCGTAAAAGTATTTCAGTTCGCCCGTTGTATTCACGAGCAGGCAATCGACTTCGCCAGGTTGAAGCTGGGTTCCGGCGGTGATTTCGCTGCGGAACATGAACTTCACGCCGCGTTCGCGCAGATCGCGCCCGGCTTCCTTGCCGCGTTCAAAGTGCCGCGGGACAATCACGAGGAACAGATTGGGAAAACGCTGACGCAGACGAAGGTATTGTTCCGCCACCAGCGCTTCTTCACCGGCGTGGGTGCTGCCGCAGACGAGCAGCAACGGTTTCTCCGGCGCACCGATCTTCTTCAACATTCCCGGAACATCAAGCACGCGCTTTTCGTCCAGCTTGGCCGCATCGTATTTCAGGCTGCCCACGACGTGAATGGCTTCGGGACGAACACCCAGTTCGCGCAACCGCGCCGCGTCGGCCTCACTCTGCGTTCCGACGGCAGTGAACGAGGCGAACAAGTCGCGGAAAATGAACCCCCAGCGGCGATAACCGCGGAACGAACGTTCGGACAAACGGGCATTCACGAGGAACAACGGCGTGCCGAGTTCGCGCGCGCGCCAAAGGAAGTTCGGCCAGATTTCAGCTTCAACCAACACAATGGCTTTCGGCCTCATGCTGGCCAGCGCGCGGGTGACGTATGGCTGGCGGTCGATCGGATAGTAAATGCGGGTGATATGCGACGGCAGTCTCTTCTGCAACTCGCCCATGCCCGTGGTCGTGGTGGTGGAAACGACGATTTTGAGATTCGGCACGCGAGGTTCGAGCGCGCGGATCAGCTGCGTGCAGACGTTCACCTCACCGACGCTCACCGCGTGCATCCAAAGCACCTGTCGATTGGTGATGGCCTGCTTGATTTTCGCGTCATAAGCGCCGAAGCGCTGGCCGAAGCCGCGAGTCCAGTTGCCGCGCCGCCATAACCTGAAAAAGTAATAAGGCGACGCCAGCACGAAGAAAATCGTGAAGAGAATGTTGTAAAGAACTCGCACTCGAATGCCCTAGTTTTGCCGCGCTATTTTGTGGAAAAACAGCCGCGGCGCAACATTCGTTTTTTGGAGTGTCAGGGCGATTTTGTCGAAGCTGGCTCGCGATAAGGCTGGCGCGCCTCGTAAAGCTTCAGTCGCTGCTCCAATCCCGCCACCAAATCCGGCGCATCCGCCGCGCGCGCCAATTCCAACGCTTGCTGACTCACGGCAACCGCCTCGGCGAACTTTCCGAGCTCGGCGCAGGCCATCGCCAGCACATCCATCACGAACGGCTGTTGCCCGCCGGTCACACGGACCGCTCGTTCAGCCAGCCGAACCGCTTCTGTGCCGTTACGCAACGAATCCACCGGCGCAGCGGCGAGCACACGCGCCAGGAATGTGAGCGCCTGGAAATCGTTGGGATCGCGTTCGAGCGCAGTTCGGAAATGGGCCGCAGCTTCGGCGAATCGGCCCTGGCGAAAGCGAGCCTTGCCCATCAAATAATGCGGCGTGGGCCGGTGCGGCGCGAGCTCGGCCGCCTTTTCATAACGCAGCATGGCCGCCTCGACGTCGCCCAGTTCGGCGAGCAAAGTGCCATAGTTCTGATGCGCGAGCGGGGCGTCAGGCTTCAATTCCAGCGCACGCAGATAATGCCCTTTCGCTTCGTCATGGCGTCCCAGGTCGGCGAGCAGGTTCGCGACGTCATTGTGCGTCTGAAAGCGGTTCGTGTTGAGATTCAGCGCGCGATAATACTGCACGAGCGCTTCGTCCTTGCGCCCCGCGTTCTCCAGCGCGATGCCCAGATTCATCTCCGCAATTTCGTTTGGACCAGTCACCGCCAGCGCGCGTCGAAACAGCGTTTCGCTGTCACGCCAGTAGCTGAGCTGGAAAAACGTGCCGAACAGGCAGCCGATCGTCAGCGCATTTCCACCGACGATCGCCACCGCAATCGGGATGCGGCGGCGGCGAACCACGTGCGCGGCGCCAAAAGCAAACGCGATGAGCAAGCCAATCATCGGCACATACATGTAGCGATCCGCCAATGCTTGTGCGCCAACCTGGACCAGGCCGATAACCGGGACGAGCGTGCCCAGAAACCAGCACCACCCCACCAGCAAATACGGGGCGGATTTGCGGCCGACAAAAACCGCTGCTGAAATCCCGGCCAGGACCAGCAATGCGATGATAACGCTGCTGGCCGGTGGCGCACCGTTAAGCGGATAAATCACGGCGAGCTTGGTGGGCCAGATCGTTTTCCCAATGTAGGCGGCGTAGGCAACAGTAGCATTGGCGATTCGATCGAGGAACGGGAGCCGATCCAGGCTCACGGCCGAAACGCTGCGTTGCGCCAGGAACGTGATGACACAAGCGATGAATGAGAGGATCAGGAACGCCCATTTTTCGCCAAGCAACCGCAGAAGTTGCACGGACTTTTCAATTGAGGCGCGATTGAACGGCCAGATGTCCAACAGCACAAAAACGAACGGCAGCGTCACAAGCATCGGTTTGGCCAGGAGGCTGAGAACGAACCAAATGATCGCGAACGCAAAATCGCGCGACAGAGGAATTGTGAGTGTCGGTTTCGGATTTTGGGCGGCGGGACTCTGCGCAAAACGGGTGTAGGCCAGCAACGAGAGCAGTCCAAAAAACGTGCTGAGCACATCCTTGCGTTCAGAAATCCACGCCACGGATTCGACGTGCAAGGGGTGCAAAGCAAAAAGAGTGGCGACGATTGCGCTTGGCCACAGGTCATTGCTCCAGCGAAAAATCAATCGCAGAAGCAGGGTCGAATTCAGCACGTGAAACAAAACGTTGATCACATGCATTGCGGCCGGATTCGGGCCGAACAATTCGCAATCCAGCATCAAGGAAAGCCACGTGAGAGGATGCCAGTTGGAAGCGTCGAAACTCGTGAAAGCCCATCGAACCCCTTCCCAGCTCAGTCCGCCGAGAACATGCCGATTCTCCAGCACGTAATCCGGGTCATCGAACACCACGAAGCCGAACTGCCGGACGGGCAGATAAACCATCAACGTCAAAAACGCGAGCAGCAGGGCGACCGTTCGGGACCGTGACATGGCGGGATCATGGAGACGTCACCGCGCCCGCGCAATCCGTGAGGCTCGGACAAAACAGTCGTCATCCAGGCCGGGCCGCTCTTTGAGCCTCAGCACCTGCGCGCGCCGGAATGGTGAGGATTCCCCGAAGCTACATCGGCTGCGCAGAGGCGCCGGGCGCAGAGGCCGATTGGGCCTGGGAGGAAGACACTTCAGCGCCTTGCGCCTTGAAGGGCTCGATCAGTTCGATGCGATGCTTGTGACGCGCACCGTAGATTTCGAATTCCACTTCGTCGCCAACCTTGTGGTTCATCAAACCCTGTGCGACGGGCGAGAGATAGCTGATGATTCCTTTGTCAGGATCGGAATCCCAGGCCCCGAGAACCACGAAACGTTCGCGCTGATTGGTGGAAAGATCGGTGGAATGAACCACGGTGCCGATGCTGACGACGTCCGTGCGGGCATTCAGGAAATCGGTGCCACGCGCGCGGACCATCTGGTTTTCCAGTTCGTCCTTCTGGCGCATGAGCACTTTCTGCATTTCCTTCGCGGCCTTGTACTCGTGGTTCTCGCGCAAATCGCCGTAGCTGCGGGCGATCGCAATTTCCTTCGAGTTCGCCGGAATCTTTTTGTGAACCAGCTCCTGATATTCCTCCTTCTTCCGCTCCAGACTTTCCCAAGAAACGATGAGCGAGGTGTCCTGCTTGGTTTCGCCGCCGCTGATGAGCGATTGAACGGCGGGATGGCTCTTCACGATGCGCGCGAGGAGCGAGCGCTTGTCCATGTCATCGAAAACCGGCGACAACTGCAGCGCGCGGGTCAAATCCTTGATCACGTCCAGCTCCGCCGCCGCGGTCAGTTCAGGCAGCAAATCCTGATCGGAAAGGATGTAATCGCGCAGGCGGTTGGAACGTTTTTCGTTAAACTGATCGCGTTCCATGGAAGTCAGCATCGCGCGGAAGACTTCCGGCCCGAGAATGTCCGCGAATGCATCGCTGCGTTCCTTGGCCAGCCAGAGCAACAGCTCACTGCTGGCAGTATGCTGGCTGACGAGACGCGCGAGCGATTCTTTGAGTTCCACGATTCGTCCCGCTTCGACCAGCACGTTCGCAAATTCTTTGCAGAGCTTGGCGGAAACGGAGTTCATGGAATTCCGCAGCACCTCGTGCCAATGCTCTGAATTGCTTTCCTTGAATGAATCGGCGGCGCGACGGTGCTTCACGGCGGGGAGTTGTTCGATCAACGCGCCAATCTTGTTTTCCTGCGTCCAGATCGTGGCAGCCTTCAATTCACCATCAACTGGAGGCAGCCCGCCCAGGTCGCGGATGTCATCGCGCAGAAAAATCGCTTCCAGCGCCACGGCCGGCTGCGTGCGTTGATAGCTGGGAATCTCCGTGTTCAATGCTGCGACCACTTCCTTTGCCGCTGCCTGCTTGTCCGTCAGGTCGGCCGCATTTTTCAGAAGTTCCGTGGCAACGAGGATGCGAGCCTTCAATCCTTTGGCCGCGCGGAAATCGCTTAGGAGCCGTTCCTGCAAGGTGATTTCCTTGGCCTGATAAACGATCGGCTCGGTTTTCTTGAGCGGAACTTGAAAATGCCCGTCCTTCTTCAGTTCACGTTTCGCGGCTTCCCACCATTTCTTCCAATCGTCGCGGATGATGTCTGGGACGAGGATTTGTTGAATCTGATCGACGGTGGCTTTGCCGCCGTTGCTGGCGAGGACGACTTTGACGAGTTCCAAGTGGTTGGTCGCAGCGAGCTGGCGCAGGCTGTCGAGGTCGGCGGCCTTGCGCGCGAGGATGTGATCCTTGGTGATGGGCTTGAGTGATTCCGCGGCGAACGCCAGGTCCATGTGATGGCCCGGCTTGTTGGGGAAATCGATGGTGAACCGCGCGAAGACGGTATCGACTGTCTTGATGCGCCCGAAACCCCAGCTGCGGTGCATGCAGAATCCGCTGTTCGTGAGTTGAATCAACGGTTCCACATGGCGGCCCTCGATTTTTCCCGCGGCTGCCAATTTTTCAAATTCCTCTCGCATAAAAGATCAGGTACCGCTCGCTTCCTCGAAGCGAACTCGCGATAATTAAAAATGGTGAACGAACAAAAACCAAGAGAAATTGCGGGACGCGTGCTGCTCGAGCGTGAAGCGGGACGGGATTACGTGGAAAATTTGCTGGAGAACGCGCTGGCGCACTCGCGCTTGAGCCCGGTGGATCGCGGGCTTTGTCAGGAACTGGTCTTCGGCGTTGTCCGCTGGCAGGCCACGCTCGACTGGTTGATCGAACGCAAAGCGCCCGGTCGCGAGCAGAAACCGCTGCTGCAAATTCTTCTGCGCCTGGGGCTCTACCAGATTTTCTGGCTCGACCGCATTCCGCATCACGCCGCGGTGCATGAAACGGTGGAACACGCGAAACGCAGTGGACTGGGACCGCAGGCGGGATTTGTAAACGCAGTCTTGCGCGGATATTTGCGCGAGTTGGACGAAACCAAGTCAGCTCTGGCGGAACTTAAACGCACGCAACCGCACATTGGTTATTCGCATCCGCAATGGCTGGTGGAACGCTGGCAGAAACGTTGGGGTGCGGACGCTACCGCGAAATTGCTGGAATGGAACAATACCCCGGCAAAGACGTATGCGCGGATCAACACGCTCGCATTCGCGAAGGAGGGACGCGCGCCCGTCCAGACTGCTGCATCGCGCCCGGGCATTATCGGAGCGCCTGCTCCACGCCGCCCCTTTCTCGAACGAACGTTCAAGGATGCCGGCGATGTGCTGGCGCAATGGCGCGATGAGGGGATTGAATACGATTTCGTTCGTCGCAGCTGGCTTGATGACAATCTGGTATTCGAATTCAAATCGCATCCACCCATTGCGAAGCTGCCGAGTTTTCAAGCGGGACTGTTCTACGTTCAAGATCCCAGCACACTCGCTGCGGTGAATGAGCTGGATCCACAGCCGGGCGAAACGGTCCTCGACCTCTGCGCCGCGCCGGGAGGCAAGACCACTTACATCGCGCAGTTGATGGAGAATCGCGGACGCGTGATCGCTCATGACATTTCGCCGGATCGCTTGAAGCTGATTCAGGAAAACTGCGCCCGGCTGGGTGCGACCTGCGTGGAAACCTTCAACAGTGCGCAACTCGCCGCGACGTCACTGCGCTTCGATCGCATTTTGGTGGACGCACCTTGTTCCAACACGGGAGTCATGCGCCGCCGGGTGGACCTGCGCTGGCGCATTCGCCCGGAGGAAATCGACCGTTTGTGCACCACGCAGCTGCAATTACTGGAACAAGCCGCCCGATTATTGAAACCCGGCGGCACGCTCGTTTACAGCACGTGCAGTTTGGAGGATGAGGAGAATGAAGCTATGATTCAGGCCTTCGCAAAAGAGAAGCCGGATTTGAGCATTGAAAGCTCAGAAAGGATCACCCCGCCGACAGATGCTGCCGACGGGGCGTTCGCAAGCTCGATGTCCCGATCAAAGAACGGGTGAACTCGATCCCGTTACTTGCGGGCGGCTGCCACGCGTTGCAACGCTTGAGCAGCTCCCGGTTCGCCGGATGCCGCGGCGGATTGAAGCTCCATTTGCAGCTGAAGGATTTGATGGTTCAAGGGACCAGCCTGAGCGGGCGGCAGCTTGCGGGCTGAGGCGGCAAGTTCGATCAATCTCGTTGCCGCCTGATCGTATTGTTTGGCTTTGAGAATTGCTTCCGCCTGCTGAACGGCGGCCGGAGATGCCTGTTGTGGAGCCGGCGCGGCTGGAGCAGGCCGCTGCACCGCGGCCGGAGCAGATGGCGCCTCCGCTGCCGGTGGCGGAACTTCAACCGGCGCTGCTTCTTCTTTTCCACAGCCAGGAAGCAGGGCCACACAGAGACAACTGAGCGCAAACGGGAAGATAACTGCTTTCAT
>CAMLLE010000048.1 GCA_946480555.1 uncultured Verrucomicrobia subdivision 3 bacterium | reverse complement strand
TCGCACCGGATTGGCATAAACGCCGTCGGTCACGACATGCACCGGACTGCGTTTCACGAGCCAGGTGTGGCGGTAAATGCCCGCGCCTTCATACCACCAGCCTTCCATCGCTTCCGCGTCCACCCGGACGGCGATGGTATTCTCGTCGTTGCCGTATCGGGCCATCGGCGTGACATCAATGTAGATGGACGTGTAACCGCAGAAATTGTGGGCGACCTCCGTGCCGTTGAAATAGACGGTGCAACGCGTCGCTACGCCGTCGAACTGCAATTCAAGGTTCTTGCCGCGATCGGCGGAATCGAGCTTGAACGCGCGGCGATACCAGCCGATGCCGCGCGGACGATAGCCTTGCTGCTTTTCCGCAGTTCGATCAAACGGCTGCTCCACCGCCCAATCGTGCGGCAGATTGACCGAACGCCAGTTGCGGTCATCGTAGCCTCGTGCCGCCGCGCCCCAGACCGAACCGGCCTTCGCGCCGCTGTGCGTGAAATCCGGTCCGTAAAGCGCCACGCCCTGTCCGCCGGGAAATGAATTGAGCGCGATGTCGCCCAGATGAAACTTCCAGTTTGCATCAAGCGAAAGTCGTTCGCCCGTCACGTCG
Organism: uncultured Verrucomicrobia subdivision 3 bacterium; assembly: GCA_946480555.1. The sequence goes on along the minus strand of CAMLLE010000048.1, from coordinate 10,197 downwards.
GCAGCGGCAAGTTCCCCGACGAACCACACGGCACATGCGATCAATATGACGTGGCGAATGAGACAAACATGCCAGGCGCGGGGTGTTTTGTTGTGCCCGAGGAACAACGCTTGGGATGTGCAGTTCATTTCAAATGACGACTTGATAGGATGCCCACAGCAATTCTTGTCAAATGCATTCTCCGAAGAAAAGGCGAGTAGCGGCCGGAGCACCCACATGCTCCGGCCGCCGTTCTCACCTATCACCGACCAAATGCGTTTTCATACGGTTGCAGCGTTACGGATTCTGCAACCGGAAGAACATCTGTGCGAATCGGGAGCCAACGCATAGAACCCGTTCTCGGATTGATTCAAACAACCCGCGTCCATCCTGATATACGGTGCGGAGACCTGTCGGCGTCGTAAGTGCAGGCGTAGTTGTGCCAATTCCCGTCGGGGCTGACGGGTGGCAGAGTTGACTCCGCCACCCGCGCGTTGGATCTCCAAATATATTTTGCCTTACGGCAGAACTTGATAGACGCGATAGTACTTATTGGTCGTGAAATCAATCGGCACGATGTAGGGCGGTACCACGGGGAAGGAGTTGATGTCCAAGACATCCGTGTAGGGCCCAGTCACCGGGTCGGCTTCCTGCAGCGAGAGGCTTGGATACCAATCCAGCGTCAGATTACCGGCTCCATCCGGTTGACCAATGATTTTGGCCACAGTGCCAAAACCGGCGACGAAGAGATTGGTCATTTGCGTCGGAGTGAGCGCCTGGTTAAAGATCGCCGCATTGCAGAATTGGCCGCGGATAAAGCCCCAGGCATTGTCACTATGGGCCCAACCGTAATCCGTGCGGCCAATGACCAGCCGGCCATTGGGCAGGATGCCGGGCACATTGGTGTGGACGCCGGTAACCGTGGAGCGAGTTACAGACTGCAACGTGTAGGGATCAGTGCCCGCGTAGAGCGTGGTTTCCTCGGGCTCGACCACCAAGCCGACCATGATCCAACGGCCCGTTGGCAGGACGATGCCGGAGTTCCAACTGGTGGTGTCATCGCCCCAACGAGATCCCAAACTGCCGTTGAAGTTGTGAATGCCATAATACGCGCTGCCCGAGTCTTGGTTCCGGTCATAAAAGATTCCTTCGCTCCCGGCACCGAGAATCTTCAGCCAGCAGACCATCGTCATGCGATTGGTGTAGGAAACCGAGGGCAGGTTAATTTGGGCGCTATGCCCGTTTTGAAGCGGCGCTTGAATGGAGGTAATGCCCGAAAAACCGGGCAGCACCGGGCCTGGACCCGCGACGCCGAAAGCGACGTTGGTGTAGCTGGCGAAAGTGACCGCGTTGGGAACGAGTCCATCCAATCCGGACGCGTAATCTTTCAACGGGACGCCCGCCGAGGTCAGGCCATTGGTGGTGTCGCTGAGTTTCCAGAACGCAAGCGGGCCATAGGCCGCGGCTGCGGCTTCAAAGCTCCCCGCCGGCGGAGTCAGCAAGCTGAGGGTGACGCTTTCAGAATTGGTCGTGCCGAATTGATTCGTGACCGTCACGGAATAACTCCCCGCGAAGTCAGCCAGCGTGAGCGGGCCGTAGGTCAGCGTTGCTCGTCCCGGGCCCGCCAACGAGGCTGTGACGCCCGGAATGTTCGTGCCAGCATGTTTCAATTGAAGATGAAACGGCGGAGCGCCATCCACTCCAACGGTCAGAGTGAGCCGACCACCGGCATAGCGTACCACTGGCGAAACCGGCTGGAGCGTGAAGAACGGCGGCGTGGCTGGGTTGATCGTGACATGGATGGGGTTGTTCGAGAGGGTGCCGAAGTAATTGCTGACAACAACGCTGTAGCCTGTCGTGAAACTCGGAGTTGGATTCGCCAGCACCAAAGTTGCATTCGTCGCGTCGAGTAATGGCACGCTGTTGCTGTACCACTGGAAGGACATCGGATACGTCGCGTTGGTCAAACCCGCGGTTTGAGACAGGGTCACGGTCGTCCCGGCATAGACTGTGGCGGCGGGACTTGCTTTGGTCGCGCCGATGAATTCCAGCCCGACCACATCTGCCCAAGTCGTGCCGACGCGGAGCGCATCTTGCACCGAGGGTCCCGTTCCATATTGCCACACCAAGAGGTGTGTCATGACACTGGTTTCGTTGAAAGCGTATGTCGCATCCCAAGTGATGCTGTTGGGATCCGCGGGAATCGGGGTGGAACTGATCAACAGTTTAACACTGAGCGTCGCCGCCCCCCCGACCGAAGTGGTCAACTTCCCAAGCAAAATGCCGCCAAAATCGGTGATCATGTTGGCCGGCCCTGCCGCCCGCGGATAATATGGCCCGCCGTCCGAGTCGGCATTATAGCCCGTGCCCGGTTGATCCAAGGTGCCGGTGGTGATGTAACAGGTGTTGGCAGCGTCGGTAATTCCGTCCGCCAGGTAAAAGGAGCTCCGGGTAATGCCCGCGCCGACGAAGCGTGCGTTTGCCGCCCCGCTGGAGGCGAAGCCGATTCCGCCCGCGTTGTCACCCATCCAGTTCCACCAGGAAACTCCTTTCAGCATCCGCACGCTGAAGTAATAGGTGCCGTTGGCATTGAAGTTAATGTGCGCGCTGTTGGACAGCGCCCGCGTGGCGTAACATTGGGAGTAGTAGTGACCGTACGGCAGAGTGGTCGCCGGATTGATGAGGGTGTTCATGTTGCCACCGTAGTAAGCCAGCGTGCCGCCCGCGCCGCCGCTCGGTGGCAATGAGGTGTTTGCGTCATATCCGAAATCCGCCAAATCCCAAGTGTTATCAAACATCAAGCCGGTGTTGCCGGCCGGGCTGACCGTCCAATTGGTGCTGGTATCCAGGCCCACACTGGTGGGATCGCTGCCTTGGCCGTGCATTGCGGCTTTGGGAAGCCCATCCCAGAGATCACGGATGATTTGGGTGGCGTTGGCTGCGCTGGGAATGCTGGAGAGCAGCGTGGCTGCCCAGACCACCGGGAGCACCCGGTGAAATAGCCTGTTTCGGATCGAGGTTGCTTCTGTCATAATTTGTATGAGCTATACGTTTGGGAAGGGCTTGTTGTCGCAAGAGTTTCCTGTGCGTCTGATTGAGCGTGAACAGCGCTTGGATGAGTCTCAAAAGCACTGGAACATACTGGCGAGAACTCAAACTGAAACCATGGCATCCGTCATGTCGGACCTTAATATGACAGCCCCTTGATCGCGGAAAACTCAAGCCCCCGAAGCGTTCCGCCACGGATCACGACCGGTACGGGCGATGGGCGGACTCCTTGAGGGAGAAACTGCTGAACTTGGCCACTGCCTGCCAGCGCGAACGAACATGAAGCTTCTCGTAAATTCGCTGGATATAGGTGTTGAGCGTGCCGCGGCTGATGTTCAGCGAAGCGACGATTTCCTTGTAGAGGTAACCACGGGCCAGTAACTCCAGCACGTCCCGCTCCCGCTGCGAAAGTCTGGCTGATTCGGGCTCACCGACGTTTTCCCGATGAAAGGCCTGCACCACGCGGCGGGCGATGTTGCTGGTCATCGGAGAGCCGCCTCCATGAACTTCTTTGATCGAGTCCAGCAGCTCGCTGCGCGGCGTCTGCTTGAGCAAGTAACCTGTCGCCCCGGCGGCCAGCGCCTCGAAGATGTGGTTGGAGTCCTCGTAAACCGTCAGCATCAGAAATTGCGTGCCGGGCAGAATTGACTTCAGTTTCCGGACGCTCTCGATGCCGGTCAGGCCCGGCAGGTTGATGTCCATCAAAACAACGGCTGGCTTCTCAGCGGGCATTTGTTCCAGCGCCTCTTCGACGGAGGAATGCGAACCCACGCACGAAAATCCGCTGGCATGACTGATCCAATCGGTGAGGATCTCGCGCGCCGAATCGTCATCTTCAACGATTGAAACCGAAATATTCATCTTTTGCTGGCCCATATTGCCTCGCGAAAATTGAACAGTATCGTCGTACCTTTACCTGACACATTCAATGACTCGAACCCAAAGCCACCGTAAACGTCACCGCGGTGCCGCGGCCGGGTTCGCCAGCAATTTCGCACGTGCCGCCGATACTCGCCAACCGCCGGTGCATGTTTGCCACGCCGTTGCCACGCGCAATCCGACCGTTGGTCGTGCGGCGGTTCGACTTTTCCGTGGCGGTAAAACCTGCGCCATTGTCGGTCACGCGCACCACCAGCTGGTCCGCCTCCAACAACAACGCCACATGCACTTCCGTTGCCGCCGCGTGTTGGACGACATTGTGCAATGCCTCCTTGAAGGCCAGAAATAAATTGTGCCGAGTCTCCGCCGCCACAGGTCGCGCTGGCAATTGAACCGGCATGTTCAGGCGGCAGGGAATATCCGCTGCGCTCAAGTAGTCATGCGCAAACCGGTTCAGGTAGTTGGCCAGACTGTCCAATGTGTCGTGGCGCGGGTTCACTGCCCAGACAATCTCATCCAAGGCGCGGGTCAGTTCGCGTGCCGTGCCAAATATTCGACTCAGGTTTTTCGCGACCGGTTCCGGAACGGACGAATAAGCTCGCGCGGATTCTGTCAACATGGCGATACGCGTGAGGCTGGCGCCAAGATCGTCGTGAATGTCTTGCGCGATGCGCGCACGTTCACGCTCCAGCGCCTGCTCGCGCTTCAGCTTTTCCAATCTTCGGCGCAGACGCCGCCGCCCATCGATCCATACGAGTCCAGCCACCGCCACGACCGTCATCAGTCCGCCCGCAACCCGAAACCAAATCGTCTGCCAAAAGTGCGGCAAGACCTCAAAGGTCAAATTCGCTCCGGTTTCGTTCCAGACTCCGTCATTGTTGCAGGCGATGACTTCAAACGAATAGCTGCCAGGCGGAATATAATTGTAAACGGCAAGTCTCTTGGTGTCAGCGGCCGCCCAGTCAGTTTCGAAATGGTTCAACCGGTACTTGAAGCGCACTTTCTCCGGGGCCACAAAACTCAGCGCGGTATATTCAAATTCAATGCGATGGCGACCGGGCGGAATCTCCAATGAGGGCGACGCCTGGCGGAAGTTGGAAATCGATTTTGCCGCGCTGGGATTCTTCTGGCCGCCATCTGCAATGGGTATTCGTTTTCCATCCACGACCATTGCCTCGATTCGCACCGGCGGAGACAATGGATTCTGGCGGATATCGGCAGGATTCACCGCGACCAGCCCCTTGGTCATGGCAAACCATAGCCTTCCGTCCGCCGTCTTCGCACCCGCCGACTGCAGCCCCTCCGAACATTCCAGAGTGGGCAGGCCATCGTTGATGCCGAATGTCACGAATGGCACCGTCGAAATCTCGCCGTCCGCGCAACGATTCAGGTCCTGTTCTTTGGCGCGCAGAATGCCGCCATAGGAACTCATCCAAAAACAACCGTGATCGTCCGATTCGATATGTCCGATCACGCCGTTGGGCAACCCTTCGGCCTCCGTGATTGCCGAGAATTTCCCGTCCTTTAACCGGTTCAACCCTCCGCCAAATGTCCCCACCCACAACGCGCCATCGTCCGCCACATGCAGGCATTCAATAAATTCAGACGACAGCCCCTCTGGCTTATTGAAGCGCCGAAAACGTCCCTCCCGCAAACAGACGAGGCCACTGCCGGCCGTGCCAAACCACATGGTCCCCGATTTGTCTTTCGCTATCGCGCGCACGTCGCCGAATGGCTGGCCGGCAATGTCGCTGAACCGCTCAAGGTTGCCGTTGTAATATCGTAGCGCTCCCGCCGGTGTACCGGCCCAAAGTTCGTCACCCACAAACAAGAGCGCTGGTATCGGCACGGTGAAACTATTCGTTCCCGGAGCAGTGACTAAGACAAAGGCGTCGTCTTTCTGCGCGTATAATCCGCCACCCCACGTGCCGGCCCAAATCTGTCCCGCGCTGTCCGCAGCCAGCGACCAAACGAAGGCATTGGCGATGCCCTGATTCGGGTAGAAATTCGTCCAGCTGCCATTCCGAAGGCGATATAATCCCTGGCCTTCCGTGCCCACCCAGATGGTGCCATCCGCCGTCGGCAACACGGAAAGCACCGGACTGATCTTCGATTTGTGCGGGGGCGAAACGACTTCAATGTTGCTCGGGCGAATGAGGGTCAAGCCCCCGCCAGTGCCACACCACAAATTCTTTTCGCGGTCTTCAAACAACGAAATGACCCAGTCCGACGTAAGTCCGTCCGTAGAATCAAAATGGCGCAGCACCCTGTTCGTCTGTCCGGAAGCGATCAAATAGACGCCGTAATCCGAACCGCCGCCTACCAGCGTTGCACTTTCGGATTCCATCAACCGCTGAACAATGCGCATGCCCCACGGGGCCGCGCCCAAGTCCGCAACCCAGGCATCATCCTTCCATTTTCGAATCCTGCCGTCACAGACCACCCACAGGCCACCGGCGCCGCATGCAGCAATTCCCTGGACAAACGGGTAGGTCGTGGCGCTCGTCGCTCCAAACTCAATCGGCTGCAACTGGCCTTGCTTGAGAAGTGACACCCGGCCCTCGCGGTTGACCCAAATCTCACCATTCGGTCCCCGCGCCAAGGCCACCACATTGGCGATGTAACCCGGTTGTGGCGTCAACACCCGACCATCCCGCACCCGCGCGAGTTCGCCGGCGTTATTCATCAACCAGACATCGCCGACCTCATCCGCAGCGATTTCGTAAATTTTCCCTCCCCGCCATTTTGCGCTCGGCGACACCGTAGTGAACCGGCCGTTTTGGTAGTGCGAAATATCGCCACCTTCCGTGCCAATCCACAAGGTGCCGTCAACGCCTTCAAACAAACTCGTGATCCTGCTGCTGCGCAGTCCCGGGGTGTTATAGTTATTGAAAACCGTGAAGCGAACGCCATCGAAACGCGCCAGTCCCGCATACGTGCCGCACCATAAATAGCCATCGCGCGTCTGGACTACGGACGTGACTTTATTCTGTGGCAAACCTTGTTCCACCTGCCAGGTGCGCGTCAGGTAACCCGGCGGCATCGCCAACGCTCCAAGGTTCCCGCCGATCGCCAGCGCAGTGACTAACCCAATGCGAAGGATGATTCTGGTGGCGGTCAAAGCCGAAAACATCACGGCATTTTGTCCATCGCACAATCCCGCTGGCAATGAATTACGCTCCTGCGTCGTGCTGGAAAGTACGCGGCAGGAAATCGATTGGGCCGCAAAATTCATCAAAGACTCCGTGGCCTCCGGCAAAATCGTTGCCGGGCGCAACTTGGTTCCCCAGCCGGATTCAGCATGGGTTCTTCCAGTGAAAGCGATCCTTTCCAGGCTCGTTCCCGCCGCGGTTTGATCAACCGGAAAAACACGGTTTCGTTCGTTAAGGCCAACGATTGTCCACTGGCCGAGCCGTAGAGCAAACGCCGCACTTGAGCGCCAACGCGGCGCCTCTGCCGCTTCGCCGTGAAGACACAATTAACCTCTGCAAGGTCCGGTTCTCACAACATGAGCACTGAAGCGGCCGGGCCGCCGCGATCCTTACGGCAGCGGTGGGCCGAGCTTGATGCGATAGAAACGCTGCGGTGAATTCGTTTGTTCGTCCGTCCAGTTGAACGGCAGCGTGGGCGAATTGGTGATTACCACCGTGGTCCATTGCGTGAGATTGGTCGAAGTTTCCACCGCGTAATCGGGGCCGCTCTGTCCGCTGATGCTGAGACTGAATTGTCCGCCCGCGAAGGAAACATTGTTGACCGTCGGAGCGATGAGCGGGTTCACGACGACCGTGAAGTTCTGCGTCGCGCTTAAGCTGGGGGTGCCGTTGTCGGAAACTTCCAGCGTGAAGTTGTTGGTCGTGTCAGCCTGCGTGACAAGCGGGCGGAAGGAGAACGCGCCACTGCTCGTATCAAGTGTTGCGTTCGTTGCCCCAGCCAGCAACGCGAAGGTCAGCGTCTGCGGCGGCTGGTTCGTATCCGTGGCGTTCGCAGTGAACGCGACAGTCTGGCCAACGTTCACGGTCTGGTTCGCAATCGGCGCGAGCGTCGGCGCGGTGTTGGTCGGCCCGGTTAACGTCAGGGCAATGGTCTGCGTGTGGCTGATCAATCCGGCCGTCGCGATAACCGTCACGTTGGTGGTGCCGGAGACGACGTTGTCGGACGCTGCGAGCGTGAGCAGACTTGTGCCTCCAATCGTGGGGTTGTTTGTGAACGAGACGGAGACGCCGCTCGGAAGATTGCCAACGCTGAGCGTGTAAACCGCGTTCAGGCCGTTCATTGGCGTCACGTTGATCGTGCTCGCGCCGTTCGTGCCGGCATTCACGGCCAGGCTGGCGGGATTCACGGTCAGACCAAAGTCCGGTCCGGACGTTGGCCATGACACCGAGTCAATGTAACAGGTGCCCGTCCAGCCGCCGCTCGTGATGAATTGGACGCCGAGAGCATTCAAGGGCGACACGGCATTGGCCGGCACGGTCAGCGTAATCGTGTTCCAGGCGTTCAGAGTCAGGTTCTGATACCAGCCGCTGGACCACGCCCAGTTCTGGTCCATGAGGTAAGGCTGAAGCGTGGTCACCGTGCTGCCACTCGGAATCCAGACGCGGAAGGTGATGGTCGTTCCCGGCGCTACGGCGACATTGCCTACGGAGGGAGAACCGGTGCCCGCCGCGGCGCCATTGAAATTCACGGCCAACGATCGATTACCGCTGAAGTGCTGCGCGGTCGAAGTGGCAACGCCGGAAACAATGCCTCCGCCGCCCGACCAACCTTGCACAGTGGATTCAAAGTTGTATTGCGCCGGGTCGGTGATGGCCGTGCCCGAAGTCGTGGCTTTGGCTTCCGGCGAAAAACCAGACAGCCCGGAGCCGTTGACGGCGACGACCTGATAGTGATAGGTGATGCCGCTGCTGAGACCGGAATTCGTATAGGACGTGCCGGTGATGCCGGTGACGACGGGCGCGATCCCACTTCCGCCACCGCTTTGTGTCGCGCGGTAGAGATTGTAGCTGGTCGCACCGCTGCCAGCAGTCCAGGACAAGGTGACCTGGCCAACGCCACCGGTCGCGGTCAGACCGGACGGAGCGTAGGGAGCACCGTTGGGCGGCGGCGGCGCAGCGCCACCGGTCAACGCGCTCACCAATTCCGCATCCGTGACCGCGCCTGAAGTCCAATGGAACGGCTGGTTCGGCGTGCTCCAATAGAAGGGACTGAGTCCGTGATTCCGCGCGGATTCGGCGGCATACTTGTTCCAGTAGAGTGTGGAAGCACGATTCCAATTTGCCTGCGTGGCGTTGGTTGCGGAGAGGGAATCCGTCCTGTAGGCCCCGAACTCACCAATCAAGACGGGAATGCCTTTGTTGACATACAAGTCGGCCAACTGTTGATGGTACGCGTCAATTTCGTCTTCTTCGCCAAAGGTCGCGTTACGACTGGGATTGCCAGAATAATGGTAGGCCGGCCCCCAAAAGTAGATCGATGTGCCCCACACCGGATCATCGTGAATGATCGTGAACAGCGAAGGCGTGTATTGATGATACTCGACCATGATCCGGTTCGACACGGTATCTGTCGGCAGCGCGTTCATCCACGCCGGGTCCGACACGCTGGGCATCACCAGCCATCGATTGGTGTTGTAGCCGCCCACCGCGCGCACGGCGTTGACGTAAGTCTGGTAGTAATACATCAGCGTCTTCATCTCGTCGGGGCTTTCCACGTTGGGTTCGTTCGCGGCGGCAAACAGCAAACGGTTGTCGTAGCCGGCAAAGGCCGTCGCGATCTGCGTCGCGTAGGAATGCTGTTTTGCGTTGATGACGGGATCAACCGTGGTCGTGATGTTGTTCTCCAGCCAGCCGCCGTCCCAGTGAATGTTGATCACGGCATACATGCCCGCGTCGAGCGCCCAGTCCACCGCCTGTTTGACCTGCGCCATGAACGCGGGATTGATCGGGTAATTGGTGACGCCGCCGCTGATGTTGGTCGTGGCGTTGAAATTCCAGGCAACCGGGATGCGCACGGCGTTGAACCCGGCGTTGGCGGCGGTATAGAACAGCGCCGCACTTCGATTCGGCACGCCCCATGTGGCTTCCAGGGTGTTTCCCATATTCCATCCATAGGTGGGCAGCGGGAGTGGCATGGAAGGGGGTGGGTTCGTGGGAGCGGGTTGCAGACCGAGATTAAACACCGCGTCAAAACTGTGGCTGTTGCCTTTGACCACCGAGCCGCCATTGATCGGAACGGTCACGATTTCACCATCTGCGTAGGTATTCGTCGCCACAGCCAACGCGGCCCAACCGCCGC
>CAMLLE010000047.1 GCA_946480555.1 uncultured Verrucomicrobia subdivision 3 bacterium | reverse complement strand
TTTTCCCAGATGGTGTCGTTGAGGACGACTTTGTGGAGGAAATCTGAATCGGCGGACGGTGCGGCCTGCGCGGTCTCGGGATCGAGCGGAAGGCGGATTGTAAACGTCGTGCCCTGGCCGTTTTCACTGCGGGCTTCGATCTTGCCGCCGTGATGATGCACGATGAAGTAACAGGCCATCAGGTGAATGCCATATTCCATCGGGCTGTCGCTGCGAACCACAAACGGATCGAACACCAACCGCAAAGCTTCCTTCGGCAGACCAGGGCCGTTGTCTGAAACCTGGATTTCGATCGACTGCTTCTTCGAACCGTTCGCTTCCGCCGCACTGATTCGGATTTTGCTGCCTTGTGGCAGGCTGGCGATTTCATCTTTGAACAGCAATTCGAACAGCCGGTAGAACTTGGGCTTGTCCACCTTGAGCTGCGGCAGCTCGGATGGAACTTCGTTGATGACCTCGATGTTCTTTTGATCGAAGTTCGCCCGCAACGTCGCCACCGATTCCGTCACCACATCGCGCACGCTGACGTGATCGCCGAAGGCATACGGCCGTTTCTCCGAAGCGGTCCAAAGGTCCTTCAGCAGGTTGTTGATCTTCTCGATCTGGCCCTGGACGTTCTGGTAATACTCCTTCCAAAAATCCGGGTTACGCAGCCCGTTCATCTCCATCTTCTCCTCGGCCAGCTTCGCCGGAGCGAGATCGAGGAATGTCTTCACTGCCACCAGCGAATTGCGGATGTGATGGCTCAGGCCGGCGGCGAGCAACCCGAGGCTGACCATGCGGTCGGCAATCATCATGTTGTGCAGCACGGACATTTTTTCGTGCAACAACTCGTCGCGTTCCGATTGCACCATGAAGAACTCCAGGCTGCGCTTGAGCGTCTGCTCCAGCTGCACGGGGTCCCAAGGCTTCGTCACGTACTTGTAAATCGCGCCGGAATTCACCGCTGAAATCGCTGCTTCCATGTCCGCGTAGGCGGTTGCCAGGATGCGGATGATGCGGGGGTGCGACTGGCGGACTTTTTCGAGGAGCCACACGCCCTTTTCCCCCGGCATGCGCTGGTCGGTCATGAGCACGCCGATCTCCCCGGCGTGCTGCTCGATCAATTTGAAGCCGTCCTGGGCATTTGACGCGGTGAAGATTCGAAACTGTTCATCGAAGGCCCGGGCGAAGTACTTCAGCGATTTCTCTTCGTCGTCCACATAGAGGATCGCGTACTTCTTGTAGTCGTACAAACTGTCCATATCGATGGTCCCTTCTAATCTCAGCCTTTCACCGGAAACTCCAGCGCAAACTCGCAGAACTGCCCCGGTTCCGTGCGCACGACAATCTTGCCGTCGTATTCACGCACAATGCGATAACAAATGCTTAATCCCAGCCCCATCCCTTCGCCCACGTCCTTGGTCGTGAAGAACGGGTCGAAAATCTTGTCCAGATGCTCGGATTCGATGCCCGGGCCATTATCGCGGATGCTCAGGATGCTGCGGCCGTTCTCGAGCTTGCCCGTGATCACAATCGCCGGTTTCTCGTTTTCAAACGTCTTCTGCTTCATCGCATCGAGCGCGTTCTGGAGCAGATTGGTGATCACGTGAATGAGCTTGTTCTTGTTTGCCCAGATCACCTGCGTCTCGGGAATGTCCAGCTTCATCTCCACCCGGTCCTTCCACTCGCTGCTCAGGAAGCGCAATGCCGACGCGACCACCGGCGCCACTTCCACCTGGTCGAGCTGTTCGGTGTTCGGATGCGAAAACATCCGCAGGTCGGACACGATCGTTTTGACGCGCTTCAAGCCCTCTTCCACATCATGCAGCACTTCCGCATATTCTTCGCGCTGCTCGGCGGGAAGGTGTTTGCCCTTGTTGCGCAAGGTAAAGAGACCCGTTGTGGCGAAGTTCAGCGGATTGTTGATTTCGTGAATGATGCCCGCGCTCATGCGTCCGAGCGACGCCAGCTTCTCGGTCTGCACCAGCTGCATTTCCGTTTCCTTGAGCTGTTCGATCGTGGTTTCAAGCGCCTGGTTTTGCTTTGAAAGCTTCCGTTGGAAATGATGCGACTCGACCAGGTTGCGAATGCGCACCTGAAGCTCGGTGATTGAAAAAGGCTTCGGCAGGAAGTCGCTCGCACCGGCATCCAGTGCCGCCAGCTTGGTTTCCTCGTCCGCACGCGCGGTGAGCATCACGATCGGAACGTTCTGCGTGGAAGGCCGTTCCCGGATTTCGCGGCACGCCTGCAATCCGTCCTTCTCGGGCATCATCATGTCCAACAGGATGATGTCCGGAACAAATTGCGCCGCTTTCTCGACTGCCTGCTGGCCGTCCACCGCTTCCAACACTTCGAACTGCTCAACCATTTGCGATTTGAGGAACCGCAACATGTCCGGCTCGTCATCAGCGATCAGCGCCTTCGGACGGCTGCCATTGGCCGCGAGTTCCACTGGTTTCGGCGCATCCTGCACCGGCGTGATTGCCGGGAATAGCTCCGCGCGGCGATAGAGATTCGAAAGCCATTCCTCGGAGGAGACCGTCTGGCTATCCGGGCTGGCTTCCGCCGGTTTGGAAGCCATTGGGAGCGCTTCCACCTTTTGATACGGCAAGCGCACGGTGAAAGTGGCCCCCTTCCCTTCTTCGCTTTCCACGGTCACTTTGCCGCCTTGCGCTTCGGTCAGTTCCTTCACCAAGGCCAGGCCAATGCCGACGCCTTGATATTTCCGCTTCGAGGATCCATCTGCCTGCCAGAACCGGTCGAAGACGAAAGGCAAATTCTTGCTGGAAATGCCCATGCCGGTATCGGCGACCGTTATGACGAGTTCCTCATTTTGTTTCGCCGCCCGGATTTCCACACGACCGCCGGCTGGCGTGAACTTCAGGGCATTGAACACGAGGTTGAGCACGATCTTCTCGAGCTTGTCGCGATCGGCCAGGATCGCGCCCAATGCCGGTTCCACGTGGGTCACCAATTGCAGCCGCTTGTCGTCGGCCACCTGCCGCGCCGCGCTGGCCAGCCCTTTGACGAACTCGGCGACTTCCAACGGCTCCCGTTTGATCTCCAGCCGGCCGGATTCCATTCGGACGAGATCGAGCAGGTCGTTGATCAACTTCAGCAATCGCATGCCGTTCGAGTGCATCGTGCTGAGGACGGAGAATGTCTCGGGATCGATCGACTTGTTGAATTTCCGCAGCAACGTTTCCAGCGGCGCGATCAGCAACGTCAGCGGCGTGCGCAATTCATGGCTGATATTCGCAAAGAAGCGGCTCTTCACCTGGTCCAGCTCGACGAGTTTGCGATTCGTTTCCTCGACTTCGCGGCGGTTCCGATCCAGCTCCCAGCGAAGCGAGAACTCATGGAAGCGTTGCCGTGCTTGCGACCGGCTGCCCAAGACCACGAAGGCTGAGGTAAGGAAAAGGAAGGTTGTGTTATTGATCACGTATTTGACCGGCTGCGGCGTCTGCATGCAGAAGAACGCAACAAACGTGTACAACAGCAAGATCGTGGTCGTGATGACGAGGTTTTGAATGTGCGTCCAGGGCGAGATCAAACCCATCGCGAGCAGAATGATGTTCAAACCCGCATAGTAGGGAGACAGCGGATCGTTCACGTCATAGATCATCCAAAGGATCATCAGCATGGGCCCCATGAACCAGGTGATGCCGAAAATGCGGCGGTGACACCCGCCGGCAGAGCTGCGGAACCAGAGCCAGACCAGGGCGGTCAGGACTCCACAAGCGAGCCGAAGCTTGAAGAATGGCCAGACCTTCTCCGGATACATGAAGTAATCCATCACCGAACACGAGAGGTTCAGCGGTATGGACACGATGGAGCCAAACGTCGCGTTCGCGATGTAATCGCGCTCGTTTTGCTGCTCGTAAGCGCTATAGAAATCCTTGTCCTTCATGGCCGGGCTGGCTTGCGGACCTCCAGGAAGATATTTGTGGTTGTTGGCTCACAGGCGACCCGGCAATCCTCCGGTGCAGCCTGTTCGGGAGAAAGCGCTTCCAGTTGTTTGCTGTCCCGGTAGATCAGGAACCACTCGAGGAAATGTTCGATGAAATTTCGAACCGGCGTGTTTGGAGCGAAATTGCCCACCACCAGCAATCCCCCCGGAAGCAACCGGTCGTAAAGATAGGTGTTGAGCGCCTTGATGATTCGATCATTCAGGTAATCGTAAAGACCCGAACAGTAGATCAGGTCGTAACGCGGCTCTTCGCGGACCGATTTGCTATTGGCCCGGAGAAGGTTCTGAACGGAATTCCTCACAAATTCAACCGGCGTGCTCAATCCCAGGCGCCGCCGGATTTCCTCCATCCTCTCGCCGGTATGTCGCAGCGTTTCTTCGTTGAAATCCAGCAGATGGAAATGGCTTTGGTTGGCCAGCGGATGCTCTTCCAGAAACTCACGCGCTTCGCGAGCCGGGCCACAAGCGATGCTGTAGATGTGGGCACGCCGGCCTTTCCGGGCGATGCGCCCGGTTTCCTCCCCAATCCAGCGCTTGAGAAAGCCGACGCGATTGCGAACAGCTTCCGGTCCCACCTGGTCCAGCAGGAATGAATTCACCAACTTCGCGAACAACGAATTCCCTTCGAGCTTGTGCCGGCAGATCATGTTCATCATCTCGTAGTCGCCGGCGTAGCCGAGTGGCTTGGCAAAGGTTCGATGGATGAACGGTGAACAGAGGAGATACGGATGCAACCGCCGCTGACCAAAGGCGCGATGGACCGGATGACGCTCGGGTTCGATGCGATCGCATAGGCATTCAAAGCGTTCGAACATGCTCGTCAAAGCCGCGCCGACCGGCCCGCGCAGTTTGTCTGCGTAATCGAGTTCGATTTCTTCGCGCACGCTGGCCGGCTCATTTTGATACCGGACTTCCAGACGATTCACCCACAATCGGAGATCAGCCAGGAACGATTCAATATCCGCAATGACGAGCTTGTACTCGGGTTCGACCCGGTAGAACCGCTCCCACGTTTTGACAAAGCTGTTGAACTCTCCCTTCAACTCGCGTTCCTGCATTCGGGAAGGCGGCAAATCAGTCCAGCCCTCCTCGCTCAATCCAATTTCGCACATCAGGGCTGACCCCGTGTTGATCAGCCGCTGCACCACAGCCTTGCCGCTGTATAGCGACTCGTCACCCCGGGTGATGTCAAAAGTCTGAAGCGCTTCAGATGCCTGCAGGGCGCAATCCGGATCGAAGACTTCGAGCGTGGCCGTAAAACGGGTCAAGGTCCGCACCGCCCCGTGGATCGGCACTCCGGCACTGGATTGTGCAAAGAGTGAAACATCTTCGTTCACGGGAGTGGGGGCGCCATTTGTTGAATTCATTCTCTTTTCAAATTCCTTCCAAACCGGTTATTTAGCCACGGACACCGAGACAATCGCATTCCGCCAACATTTTTCGCGCCAAGCAATAAAACAAATCAGACTCGACTCGCACCGGTCCATTTCTCCCCCATGGCATCGACGCTGCTAAGCTCCGCCTCCGAAGCTCCGACTATTTGCCGCCGACGGAAACGGAACATCCGCAAGAACGGCAGGACTTCGAACTGAACACGCCGGTTGCACCAGAACTATGAACAAGCACATCCGACGCAGACGCATTGCAGCTAAAATCAATCCTTGGCTGGGCCGCAGCATGACGGCCGCAGCATTGACTACCCTCGCTGCTTTCCCCGGAAAAACCCACGCGATTGGCGTGAGAATTCCGAATCAAGACGCAGAGGCAATCGCGAAGGGTAACGCGTTTGCAGCCACCGCCGATAATCCCTCGGCAATTTATTACAACCCGGCAGGAATTACCCAGCTACCGGGACAGAATGTCCAAGTGGGTGTCTTGAACTACTTGGGCATCAACACTCATTACGAATCGCCATCCGGGGTTGAGGAAGACAGCAAATTCAAAGTCATTCCGGTTCCCCAGATTTATTACACGACAACGCTCGAATCGAAGCCTCTTTCGTTCGGGATCGGCGTTTATGCCCCCTACGGCCTGGGCGTGCAGTGGCCCGAAGACTCCGCGTTGCGGCAGCTGGCGATCAACTCAAAGCTTCAGTACATCACGGTAAACCCCGTGGTCGCCTGGAGAATTCTTCCGAACCTGTCGGTCGCCATCGGACCCCAGTTGAATTATTCGGAGCTTTCGCTCAGCCGTGGCCTTGCCACCGCAACGGACAAGCTCTCCTTCAAAGGCGATGACATCGCTTTTGGATTCAATGCCGGCCTTCTCTGGCACGTGAACACCAACTGGTCCGTCGGCGCGAACTACCGCAGCGCCTCGACGGCGGAATATTCCGGCCGAACAAAATACTTCACCGGCGCGGCCACTGTTTCGACCGACACCGACGCAGAAATTCCATTTCCGCAGGTCGTCTCTGGTGGAATCTCGTTTCGGCCCACGCCAAATTGGAACCTGGAGGTCAACGTCGATTGGACCGATTGGAACCAGATCGACACGGTCACGCTGGAAGGCACCGGAGCGATTTTCGGATCGGACCTTCCGCTGCAACTGAACTGGCACGGCACCTGGATGTACGAGGTCGGTGCCACGCGTTATTTCGCCGACGGATGGTTCGCCGCCGCGGGCTATTATTACGTCACCGATACGGCGTCGAACCGGAACTTCACGCCTGGAATTCCCGACACGGAACTTCACGTCGGAAGCATCGGCTTGGGACGGCGGGGCGAGCGGTGGAACTGGGCGGTTGCCGGACAGTTGATCGCCGGCCCCGAACGCAACGTCACGGGAAACCAACCCAGCCCGGTGTCGGCTGATGGCGGCTACCAGCTGTTCATTCCGACGGTCTCGTTTTCGGTGGGTTACCGCTTCTGAATTTGGTTCCCCCACGGGTTTCACGAAAGCGGCGATGGAATCTCCCATCGCCGCTTTGTTTTGCCCGCGCGGCCGAACCTGATTTCCCGTTGACGCTCCAGAACGCTTGTTCAACACTCTGGCCCGCGTGTACAGCGGCTGCCGCGGCGCGCAACCGACTCTGAAATCGAATTGAACATGAACCTGGACTCTCTTTATTCCGAACTGACACTGAAAACCGGCGCCAAAATGGTGTTGCTGGTGCTCGACGGCCTGGGCGACATCGCCACGCGCGAACAAAACTTTCTCACCCCGCTCGAAGCCGCCTCCACGCCGAACCTCGACAAGCTGGCCAAGGATTCCGCGCAAGGCCGCATGATTCCCGTCGCGCCTGGCATCACGCCCGGCAGCGGCCCTGGGCATCTCGGGTTGTTTGGCTACGATCCGCTCGAGTTTCAGGTGGGCCGCGGTGTGATTGAAGCACTCGGCCTCGGCGTGGAACTCAAGCCCGGCGACGTCTGCGCGCGCGCCAACTTCGCCACGCTGGACGCAAAAGGCATTGTCACTGATCGCCGCGCCGGTCGCATCCCAACCGAAACGTGCGAGAAGCTTTGCGCGATGCTTTCCGCCAAGATAAAAAAAATCGGCGATACGCAGGTCATCATCAAAGCCGGCAAGGAGCATCGCTTCGTCGTCGTGTTCCGCGGCAAAGGTTTGGAAGGCCCGCTCACCGATGCCGATCCGAACCGCGAAGGATTTGCGATCCCGACCGTGAAGCCGCGCGATCCGGAAAACGCGAAGCAGAAGAAAATGGCGAAGCTCATCGCCGATTTCTACAAGGCCGCTTTGCCGATCATTGCGAAGGAAAAACCCGCGAACGGTTTCCTCATGCGCGGCATTGCACATCAGCCGGAGATTCCGTTGTTCGAAGAGCGCTACCTGATGAAGCCCGCCGCGCTGGCCGTTTACCCGATGTACAAGGGGCTTTCGCAGCTCGTCGGCATGGCGAAGATTGAAGGCCCGCAGACGATCAAGGAACAGTTCGAACGCTACGTCGCGGAATACGACAACTACGACTTCTTCTTCATCCATTACAAATACACGGACAAAGCGGGTGAAGACGGCAACTTCGCCGCCAAGAAAAAATACATCGAGGAACTCGATGCCGCGCTGCCGATCTTGTTGCAGAAGAAGCCGACCGTGCTGGCGATCACGGGCGATCACTCCACGCCGTGCGCATTGAAAGGACACTCGTGGCATCCGCAGCCGGTGTTGCTGACCTCAGCCTACAGCGGATCAGACAAGCTCGAACGCTTCACAGAAACTGGCGCGAACATCGGTTCGCTCGGTGTGTTCGAAGCCAAGTATCTGATTCGTTACATGCAGGCAAACGCGAAGATGTTCGACAAGTTCGGCGCGTAATCTTGTCCCGTTTTCCAAGCCGCTGCGTCCCAAGCGCAGCGGCATTTTTTTTGAACCCAAGATTGGGAACATTCAACAACGAACATTTAATTCTCAACCTTCGGGGTAGAGTTGCCCGGCCCAGGCAACCCCGCGCTGCGGGGTGCGAAACAATTGGCTCGAGCATGCGGGACCGTGTCCGCCCGGCCACACTCCATTTCAGGCGGGCTTTAGAGCGGTTACCAGAAGAAATTTCCGACAACCGCGGAGACGCGGAGCAATCAAAATAGGGCTTCCTCCGCGCCTCTGCGCCTCCGCGGTGAGATGATCCGGAAATGAATTTGGAGAAACGCTATAAGTCAACGTTCCCTTCTGTTGAAGCCCTGCCCCTAGCGCACGTTCATCCGAGCCAACGGCGTCAACGTGACCGGACCCAGCAAACCCGAATCTGTCAGCGGCCAGTTGGACGCGTCGAACGGACGGTAGTCGATGTTCACGAAATTGATGTCGCGGAAGTTTTTCCAGTTCACGCCGCGCCGATCCAGATCGCGAATACGATTCGCTGATACGTTCGTCACTTCAACCTCCAGCACATTGCCGCGCTTCTTGAGATTGGAAACGGGCGTGCGAAACGGCGGTGTCAGCAATGTTCCGAGATTCTTCCCATTCAACTTCACGCGAGCGCTCTGGCAGACGTTGCCAAGATCGAGCAGGAACTCCTTTCCATCGGGAGCATCGAACGTGAGCGAATAAACCGCGCCACCGGCAAAGCGCTGCGCGTTGGTGTCGCCCAGCTGCGTCCAGGAAACCAAGTCGCGCATCTCAGCCGGCCGCGGAAGTTCCGGACCACCTTCGGTGAACCATATCTTCCAGATTCCCTGGAGCGGAATCGCAGCCCCGCCGGCGCGACGATAAACCCAATCCGAACCCAGCGCCCAACGTGGCGACGTGCGGAGCAGCACGGATTGGCCGGCCGCCAGTTGCAGGTAAACCTCGGTCTCGCTGCCATTGCGGCGCGTCTCAGCCAGTCCGGTTTCACCGGTGAGCGGATCCAGGATTCTCACGGAACGCGCGTTCACGGCGAGCGGCAACCAACCGTCGAATGCATTCGTGCCGCGATTCGCGATGAAGTAAGCACGGCCGTCTTCCAGTTTCCGGCGAATGCACATCAGCCCGTCCTGATCCGCCATCCGTTCGCGCGGCACATCGCTGGCGGCCAAGGTCGTTTCGAGATTTCCGACCAGGACCTTCCCATCGCCAATCCGTTGGCCGGGTGCGAGCTGTTGCAGCCTTCGCAATTCGCTTTTGAATTGAGCGCGCCGCCTTTCCAACTGACCAAGACCGGGAACATCCTTCGGCAAGTGCGATTCGAAAATCACCGTCGCGCCAGCGTCCGCCAGCACGCGAAGTTGAGCGAGCGTCTCGAGCGGCATGTGTGTGCTTGGAGGCACCACGATGACGCGATATTCGCCACCGGGAAGTTCCACTTTGCCACGCACAGGCTTCGCCAGGCGCAGTTGATTGTCGGAAACGTAATCGAACTGATAGCCGCGTTCCCACAGCCACGCCGCTGTTTTGCTGATCGGCTGCTGCTCGAACCATTCGCGGTTGTTGTGAATCGTGAAAGTCTGCACCAGGCCGTTCGGATCGCTCCAGCGATCGTGAATCGGCCAATAGACGAGCACATCGTTGTCCGGCTTGCCGGCCTGGAGGATCGACTGACACCGTGCGACGTAATTGTTCAGCGCACGCACATCGCGCCAGACGGAGTTGCGCGGATTCATTTCATACGACGCGTAGAACAGCCAGCCCGGCCAGCCAGCTTCATCCGGCGAATAGCACGTGCCGTGATAAAACACGTGGTTCACGCCAGAAAGAAACAAGTCATCGAGCAGGAATTTCATGTCAGCCAACGTCTCAGTGAAATGCTCCTCCAGCCAGGTGCCGGTTTCGCTGGCGCAAAACTGCCGGCCCATGACGTGAGCGGCGGAGGACGCAAATTTCGAAATCAGGCGGTTGCGATCATGATGAAACATTTCCGTTTCCGGAATGTCTGCAACGGCGTAAAGGTCCAGCCAGTTTCCCGGCGAACCGTGCGCTTCGTTGCGAGTGATGCAGCCTTTGGCACGAGCCCAACTTGCCCAAAGCGGCAGCGTCACTTCGCTCATCAGCTCGGAGATGGTTTCGCGATAATCGCACTTCACGCGCGCGGAGCGTTCCAGGTCGTTAGTGCCCAATAGCGCAGGCAGTTCATCCTGCAAACGGTAGCCACGGCTCCGTTCGAAGGAGTCGAAGAAGTCCGGCGCCCATTCCGATTTGTATTCGTAGGAATCGTGGTATTGCGCGCGCGGCATGGCACCGGTGTAGTTCGCGAATCCTGAGTCCATCCACGCGAGGAAGTTCGTCATCGCCTGCGCATGAAAGAGATTCAGCATCCATCCTTCGCCGCCGGGACCGGCGCGCTTGACCTTTTGCGCCGCGGGCCGTTGTGAAATCGCAAACACGCGCCAGATCCCGGACGGCGCGGTCCAGGTCACGGTTCCATCCGGATTCAAGTGTTGAAGCAAATCGACTCTTTCACCGTGAGGCCCGAATGCCATGACCGCGTGATTCGTTGCGACCGAGAAAGTTCCCGGCACAGGCGCTCCCGCGACAACTTCGAACTGACGCGAAATCACCGCTG
>CAMLLE010000046.1 GCA_946480555.1 uncultured Verrucomicrobia subdivision 3 bacterium | reverse complement strand
TTGAAGCGGACCATGGACATCACCGGCAGCGCGCTCGCCTTGATCTTTCTCAGCCCCGTTTTTCTGGTCGTCGCCATTCTGGTGAAGATCGAGGACGGCGGCCCCGTGTTCTTTGCCCAACGCCGCGTGGGCCGGAACGGTCGCGAATTCAAGATGTATAAAGTCCGCTCCATGTGCCTCAACGCCGAAACCAAGTTGAAAGAACTTGAGGCGCAGAATCAGCACAAGGACGGCGTCACCTTCAAGATCAAGAATGACCCCCGCATCACTCGCGTCGGCCGCTGGCTGCGCAAGTTTTCACTCGATGAACTGCCTCAGTTCTACAACGTTTTGATGGGAGACATGTCCCTGGTAGGCCCCCGCCCGCCCGTCCCCAGCGAAGTTTCGAAGTATTCACTCGCCCAACGCCGCCGCCTGGCGGTGAAGCCCGGGCTCACCTGCCTCTGGCAAATCAGCGGCCGCGCCGAGATTGATTTCTCCGGCCAGGTGCAGCTCGATGTTGATTACATCGAAAACCTCAGTCTCTGGACGGACGTGAAAATCCTGGTGCGCACCGTTCCAGCGGTGCTGTCGGGAAAGGGCGCCTATTGATGAACGCGATTTTGATCTGCCCCTCCAGCCGGCCGGCCGTCGAACATCTCTCGCTGTTCGCGCCGCTCGCCGCGGTGCCGCTGCTGGGCGAAAGCCTGGTGGAATGCTGGCTCACGCACCTGGCAATGAACGGCGCGCAGGAAGTGCAAATCCTCGCCAGCGATCGTCCGCAGCAAATCTCCGCCCGTGTCGGAAATGGCGCGCGCTGGGGAGTTCGGGCGGAAGTCATTCCTGAACCCCGCGAACCGACACTCGCACAGGCGCAAATCAAATACGCTCGCGAAATCACCTCCGGAACTCACGAGATCGTCGTTCTCGATCATTTTCCCGGCTCGGCGCAATCGCTGTTCACCAGCTATGCGGATCTGTTCGCCGGAGTTCTCGACTGGCTGCCCAAGGCACAGACACCGAACCGCATTGGTGTGCGGCAATGGCAGCCGGGAATCTGGGTCGGCCCGCACACGCGCATCGCGCCAGAGGCAAAACTCTTCGCGCCCTGCTGGATCGGCCAGAGCGTCTTCATCGGCGCGGGGGCAATCATCGGTCCCATGGCAGTTATCGAAGACCGCAGCTTCATCGAGCCCAAGGCACAGGTGATCAGCAGCATGGTGGGACCAGACACGTTTGTCGGGCAGCTCGCGGTGCTGCAGGGAGCGCTGGCGCTGGGCGATCGGTTGATCGATTGGAAATCGAACGATTGCCGACGCGTCGCAGAAGCTTTCATCCTTTCGCCGCTCCGGCGAATTGCGACCTCATCGCACACAGGCGACCTCCTCGGACGTGTCACGCAGATGTATTCCCGCAACAAGGAGGAACTCCACGCCTTCTGGAAACACTTCCTTTTCGACAAAGAAGGCAAGGCACCCACGCACGAGAAGTTTTAGGCAGGACGAAGTAGCTTCACGCGCGACAGCTTGCAGGGCGGAGCTGCGGCTCCGCCTCGTAGTGCAGTTCCCCGCTGCGAGGCAAAACTGCGTACGGTTCTGAACCAAATATCTGTTCCCCGCGGCTGCGTTTGCGAGAATACACTGACTTTGCCGCCGTATCTGGTCGTTCCTTCGAGGTTCATCGGAAGCACTCCCGCCGGACAAATTCGCGTCGCTCCTTCTTTTCTTGAACCGCATCCGGCGACTCCGTAGCGTCGCGCCCATGCAACATCCAAGGGGCCTTTATGCGCTGCCACCATTGATCGCAATGATCACTCTGCTGATCCCAGAGCGCATCCATGCGGAGCTCGATTCTTTGACTCAAAAGCGAATCATCTCGCACGTCGAACGCCTGGCGCATCCGTCCCTGAAGGGCCGCAAGACCGGAACGCGCGGCGCGGCCCTGGCGCGCGCCTACATCGCCCGCCATTTCCGCGAATCCGAACTTCTCACCTGGTCTGGAGGCAAAGCGTACGAAGTTCCGTTTGGCGTTGGGAAAAACATGATTGGCGTTCTGCCCGGAAGCGACCCTGAGCTTTCGAAGGAATACGTTCTCGTCTCCGCCCACTACGATCACGAAGGCAAGCGCGACGGAGAAATCTATCCCGGCGCCGCGGACAACGCCTCGGGTGTGGCGGTGTTGTTGGAAACGGCACGGCAGCTGAAGGCCAACCCACCAGCGCGATCCATTATCTTTGCCGCGTTTGACGCGGAGGAAAAAATGATGCTCGGCTCCTTTGCCTTCAGCAGCCGCAAAGACGTGCTGGAGGCGCGCCTGGCTGGCGTCATCAATGTCGACATGCTCGGCCGCAACTTCCTGAACGTGATCACGAACGCCGTATTTGTAGCTGGAATGGAATCGTATCCTGAGTTGCGAAAGCAGGTGTGCGATTTCGGGATTCGCGGAAACCTGCGGGTGCTTCCGATCGGGACGGACGTGATTGGCCCGCGGAGCGATCATGTCGCGTTTGAGAATCGGGACGTGCCGTGTCTCTTTTTTTCCTGCGGAACCTTCAGCGATTACCATCGCCCAACCGACACTCCGGACAAGCTGGACTACGTGGCGATTTCGCGAGCCGCCGAAGTGATTTTAAAAACCACGAAAGCGCTCGCAGAGGGAAACGCGGGACTTCAGGCCACGACCAACGATTTTGCCGCTGCCGAACTGGCCACCATCAGCACTGTTCTGGCGGAAGCCGCGGCCAATGCCGCACGAATAGGCTTGCGGAAATCCGACCTGGAAAGATTCCGCGATCTGGAAGCCCACGCGCGAAGATTGCTCACCAACGGGAACATTACGCGCGCGGAACGCGAATACATGGCAGTGGAAGCCACCGGCATACTGGCACCCTATGCTTCGTTCTTTGGAGGTTCGGACGAGAATACTTCGGAAGACCAGCGCGTCTTTGGAACCGCGTTGGCCCGCTTTGTTCAAGGCTTCTACTTCAATCATCGGTCCGAAACGCTCGAGTTGTGCCGCGGGCTCGCCAAGCAAATCACCGATCACCGTCCCGGCGCGTTCCGCACGATGCCGCGGTTTGGGCGTGAAGTTTACCGGATAGAGGACCGCGACATCTCGCTGGTGCCAATGGGAGCGAACCAGCTCAAATTGAACGTGGCGTTCGCTCAGGTGGAGCTCTCCGCTGAAGTCAAAAGGTCCCGGTGGTTGATCAATTCGTTTTCCGGCGGACTCAGCATTCAGTTGGTTCTGATTGATGGCGAAGGTTCGCTGGAGGAACTGCAGGACATCTGCCTTCTGGCGTTGCACCAGGAACGCACGAATACGGAGCGCTGCCGGGAGTTGATGAAGGTTTGGGCGAAGCTCGGTCAAACGACACAAACAAACGTGTATGACGCCTTGCTCAAAGAGCGGTTGGTTCGCGGCGGGTTTTCGAATGAACTGCAATGGCTGGTCCATTGCCTTCAGCACGCGAATCCAAGCGTGAAGTTGCGCGCACTGATGGCATCCAGCGGCTTCTCGGACCGGACATTGGACGGTGCGATCGCAGCAATTCTCACGGAAACCAATGCGCGTCCCAACCTGCTCACGGCTGCCATCGAGCGCGTCACCATGCAAGAGCCCGCCGCCGCCCTAGGTCTGTGCAAATTGCTGTGGAACGCCGAGCCGATCCGAGCTTCAGGCTTTCCGTGGGCCGCCCCGGACTATCCATTTCGAAGCCGCCCGATGCACGCCGCTTTGCTTTCATTGTTCGACAAGCAGCTGGGGCATCCGAGTGGAAAACGCGTGGGCGACGCGGCGTACAAGCAATTAAAGAAAATTTCCGGACGGGATTTTGGCCGTGACGAAACCGCGTGGCGCGAATGGCTCGACGGGCAGCAGCGGAAAGCGGACAAAAATCCTGGCGCTCAATCCAAGATCGCCGGATCGCCGTAGAGCGTGAAGGAGCCGACGCGTTCCACCTTCACGTCCATGATCTGGCCGCGATGACGGTCGGAGCCGTCGAAGAGCACGATCTTGTTGCAGCGGGTCCGTCCCATCATGCGCGCCGCGTTCTTCCTGCTCGGGCCTTCCACCAAAATCTGCACGCACGAACCCTTGAGATTGTCGTAGCGGCGCGCGCCGATTTCATTCACCAGTTCCAGCAACCGCGCGTGGCGATCCTCGATCACGTCCTGAGGAATTTGATCCGGCATCGCGGCCGCCGGCGTGTCTTTGCGCTGCGAATATTTGAAGAGATACGCGTTGTCGAACTCCACTTCGCGGCACAGGGAAAGCGTTTCTTCGAAGTCCGCCTCGGTTTCACCGGGAAAGCCCACGATGATGTCACTGGTCAATCCAATCTGCGGACGTGCGGCGCGCAGCTTGCGAATGATTTCCAGAAACCGCTCCCGCGTGTAGCCACGGTGCATGAGTTTCAAAATGCGGTTGCTGCCGCTCTGCAATGGAATGTGCGCGCTTTCACACAGCTTCGGCAGCCGCGCGTAGGCTTCCACAAGATCGTCACCGTAACCTTTCGGATGCGGCGATGTGAAGCGAACGCGTTCCAATCCTTCAATCTCATGAACGGCTTCAACAAGCTGCACGAATCCGGATTTCCCATTCACCACCGGCACGCTGCGTTTGCCGAAACTCGTCACGATCTGGCCCAGCAATGTGATTTCCTTCACGCCGCGCGAAACCAGTTCCCGGCATTCCGCCACGATGTCGGGAATCGTGCGGCTGCGTTCCTCCCCGCGCGTGTAAGGCACAATGCAGAACGTGCAATACTGGTTGCAGCCTTGCATGATGCTGACGAACGCGCTCACCGCCGTTTTGGCTGAACCATTCAGCAGATGCTCGCGAATCGTCGCTTCACTCCCCTGCTCCGCTTCCGTGTCCACCACCTTGTCGCGCCGCCCGGCGAGCAGGTCATCCACGTAGTCAGCCGCGCGATGAAATTTCTGCGTGCCAAGCACGAGGTCAACGTCCGGCAATTTGTCGATCAGGCTTTTGCCGCGGCTCTGCGCCATGCAGCCCATGAAACCGAGCACGACGTTCGGGCGATTGCGCCGGATGTCCGCAGCCACGGCGGTCATTTTGTTGATGGCCTTTTGCTCGGCGTTGTCGCGGACGCTGCAGGTGTTGAGCAGCACCACGTCGGCGGTCGCTTCAGATTTCGCGAGCGAATAACCCTTGGCCACGAGCTGCGCGGCGACGGCTTCGCT
The DNA here is from genome assembly GCA_946480555.1 of uncultured Verrucomicrobia subdivision 3 bacterium. Next base: position 5,725 of record CAMLLE010000046.1, on the reverse strand, counting down.
GTCGCGCTCGTTCATTTGGCAGCCGTACGTTTTGATGTAAACACTGGGCATGGTTCGTGATCGTGGCGCAGAACTTACGGCAAGGCGCAGCCGTTGAAAAGGAAGCAAACGAAGGGCGGCGAAAATTCAACACGAGGGCACCAGGAGGCGAAGGCGCGAAGGATGAGTGAACGGAGCCGGGTGTTGCACGGATCAGCCTTTACCTGAATCGGCACGAAAGCGGCGCGCTCGGAGAGACGCGCCCTGCCGCGCAATCCGCAATCCGCAATCCGCAATCGCAAATCCAAAATCCCTACGCTCTGATCATCTTGAATACGTTCGGCGAAGGCAGGCGCAACAACTCGATGTCGACGACCGTGGTACGATGGCCCTGGATCCATTGCAGCAAGTCCTGCGTTCGCCATTTCAGCCGCAACGGCAGGTAGAGGATTTCTCCGGTTTCCGGTTCCACTGCGCTGATCTCCAAAGCGCAAAGATCGATCTCCGCCACTTGCGAAACCCAACGTTTGCGCGCCGGAACGTGGGCATCGGTCCGCAGGTAGAACGTGATGATGTTGGGATTCATCTCGTTGACGTGCTTGTCCTCGAAAAGCGTTTGAATCGGCCGCGCCTTGGGATCCTGCTGGGCGGAGTCGAAATAGACATCGAAGTTGTTCACGGGCCGTCCGTCCTGGTCGCGCACACGGAAAATCACCTGGGCGTGGTGATCGTATTGCGCGCGCGGGTCGTCCAGCCACTTCTTCCACCACGCGGGCGGAGTTTGCCTTAGCGCCTTTTCGTAAGTGGCGTCGGTTTCCTCCCGAAACTTCTCCACCAGCCCGGACCACGTGCCGGGAGTGGCTTCCAGGCCGAGTTGAATCAGCCGCAGCACTTGCGCCTTGGGAGCCGAGCCACCTACAACGCCGAGTTCTTCGCCGCTGTGGGCGCATTCGAATGGAATCGCGAAGGGAACTTCCGCGCGGTTGTTGCAGCCGGGCAAAGACGATTCCTTCAGTTCGTAAAATTCACCCTGCTTCTTCTCGCGCGCGAGATGACGGTGCTGTTGTTGCTTGGCTTCCGCCCAGTTGATCTCCAGCGCCGCCTGAGTGGGGCCGAAGCGCAGGTAATTCCAATTCACGTTCCCCGCCGCCACGCGCACCACGCCATCGGAGCCGTCTTCCTTGGCGTAACGGATCGGCACCGTAAACCACTTCACGTCCGCCTGGCTGCCAATGATCACCGACTCGTAAACGCCGTAATCCACGGTCGGCAAATTTCCCGCCTGAAGAAAATGCCGGTGCAGTTCGATCGTCCAGTCTGAACCCAGCTCCAGTGCATGCAGCACGCGCACGCCGCGCTCGGTGCCATGCTGGAAAACGAAGCGGCCCCACTTGGCAACCTGGCCTTTGCCGATGTGGGCCCAGCCACTGCCGAAGTTCGCGCCAGCCAGATAGATCAGGTTCTGCATCGGCGACGGTTTCGGACTGAAGCGCCGCAGCCAGTTGCGGATCACGAGCGCACCCGTGCTGTGAATGATCACGTGAAAACGGCCCTGCAGCAGATGAGGGAAATCCTGGTGCAAGGCGCGATCCAAGGCGCGCGAGATGTCGTCGATCGTGACGCCGTCCTCAAGGCTGATATAGCGGCTGAGGTTGATCTCGACGACGCCCTTGCGTCCGTAAATCTGTTTCAGTGATTGCGGCAGGCTGCCGTAGATTTTCGGAATGTTCGCCGCGCCGTCTTCGCCTTCCGCACTATAGCCGTGGATGAGAACAATTGGTTCCATAGATGTTTCCCTGCTGGTGTCCGGGTGAGTGGCTGACGGAGGTATGAATCAAAGCGCAGGCAAACTCCAGTTCCAATTTGCGCTACTTCCCGCCAGACTCATTGCGATGCTGATCGCGTTCAACAAACCCTACGGCGTGCTTTCGCAGTTCACGCCAGACGGTTCGCCCAACCGCCCACTGGCGGAGTTTGGGTTCCCAGCGAACGTGTATCCGATCGGGCGGCTGGATGCCGATTCCGAAGGGCTGTTGCTGCTGAGCGACGAAGCGAGTTTGAACCATCGCCTGCTGCATCCACGCAACGAGCACGAGCGCGAATATTGGGTGGAAGTGGAGCGGATTCCGACCGACGACGCACTGGCCGCGCTGCGCAAGGGCGTCGTGATCCAGGGACGCAAATCGCTCCCATGCACCGCGCGCAGGCTTGAGCCGCAGCCGGAAATGCCACCGCGCAATCCACCGATTCGATTTCGAAAAAACGTCCCGACTTGCTGGCTGGCGCTGGAGCTGGTTGAAGGCAAGAACCGGCAGGTGCGCCGGATGACGGCGGCGGTCGGACATCCCACTCTGCGGCTGGTGCGGGTGCGCATCGGCAGATTCGAGCTGGGGCGGCTCGCTTCCGGAAGCTGGATTGAATTGAACGCTGAACAGCGAAAACTCGTCCTCGCGTAATGCCTGCATTGCCTTCTTACCTTCGAGTTCAATCTGACGGCGTACTGCTGGCCGTGAAGCTTCAACCGCGCGCTTCGAAGAACGAGATCGGCGACGCGCTGGGCGAGGAGTTGCGCATCAAAGTCACCGCACCGCCGGTGGACGCCGCCGCAAACCAGGCATTGATCGAATTGCTGGCGGACAAGTTGAATTGTTCGAAGAACCGGGTGGAATTGCTCCGCGGGCATACGTCGCGACACAAAATCGTTCGGCTGCATGGCTTCGCCGCTGAGCAGGTGGCGCAGCTGCTGAAATAGGGGCGGCCATCTCGCAGCCACCGAATCTTCGCAGGAGGCGACGTGAGGAGTATCACAATTCCGGCAAGCCCTCACCCCAGCCATCTCCCCTCCGATGGAGCGGGCTGGGGCGAGGGCTCCATCCTCAGCTTTCGGACATGATTCCCGAGAATCGCCAATAAGAGACTCGTCACCTCGTCCCCTTCGTGGCGGCGCTCGCCAGAGACGCCGCTACGCACGCACGGCTTGGCCGCGTGGTTGCACTCTGATTTACTACAGCCGTTGAATTCACTCGTTCATCAGTTCGAAAATGCCGGCGCATGGGCGCCGCTGTTGTTTGTTGCGCTGTTCATCGCCGCGTCATTCCTCATGATCTGGCGGTTGGAAGAAATGAACGCTGGCGGCTTGGAAGGCACCGTCCTGGGAACGCTAATCATGCCGTATTGTTCCGGCATCGGGAACTTGATCTTCGCTTTCGTTGTCGGGAGGAAAGGCGGCTCTGGCGCCGACGTGATGACCAATTCTCTGGTGAACAACGTCACGAACATGACGCTCTTGATCGGATTACCCGCAATCTTCTGGGGCCTGACGCTTGGACCGAAAACCTCCGGGAAACCAAAAAAGCGCAAGCGCGGCGGTGGCGAAGACGAAATGCGGCATCGGGTGAACCGCTTGTCACTGCTGCTGACGCTGACCGCGGTATTTGCGTTCACCGGCGCAGTCTGGGCGCTGGCGCGGGACGGAAAACTGGATTTCAACGACGGCCTGGTGCTCGTGGGCCTGTTCTTGTTCTGGCAGATGTTTCACGTGTTTGAAGTTCTCAAATCAAACGCGCGCCAGAACAAGTCGTTCAGCTGGATGTTGCCCATCGATCTCGCGCTGCTGGGCGTCGGCGCGTGGGCCACCTACGTGAGCATCGACTGGTTGGTGAGCTGGATTTCGAAGATCAAGAGCGGCTTTATCAGTGCGGACAATCTCGGCGTGCTCAGCGGCTGGCTGATGGTTTTGCCGAACGGTTTGCTTGCGCTGTATTACGGCTGGCGCCGAAATCCCGAAGTGGTTTACACATCACAGGTCGGCGATGGCCACATTTGCATCCCACTTTGCGTCGGGATTTTTGCGCTCCATCAAGCCTTCCCAGTTCCAGCCGTATTCGAAACGGGAATGTTGCTTTTGTTCAGCGCCACGATTCTCCACATGCTCTGCGTCTCCATCTTCGGCGGGCTGCCGCGGATAATGGGCTGGGTGTGCGTGGCGGCTTACGGCGTGTTCGTTTACAGAGGGCTGCTGAAGTGAGCGCTTGAAGAGAGATGTAACCCGACCGCCGGACCGGAGGATGCGGGATGGCAAACGAATGCGTCGTCCGTGGAGAAGAAAAATCTACACCGCTTCCGCGAGCGGGTCGGCGCGCAGCTTGTCCGCAAGTTCAGCAAATGGAACCTGCGCGTTCAGCCATTTCGGATTGCGCGCGATCTCATCCATGGACGAACGCGTGTTGTTGCAGATCAGGTAAAGCCCTTTGCCGGCCACGATGAATGCCTCGAACAAGGTGCCGGTCGCGTGGCGCGTGAATTCGAAATCGCCCGTGTTGTAGCTGCCGTTCAGCAATTCGGCGCGCAGCGCGCCCAAGTCGCTGGCAAAGCTCTTGAGAAAATCGTCATTTCGCGGCCCTTCGTAGAAAACAATGCGCGCCTTCTGTTGAGCCAGTGAGATCACCGCCCATTCGTCAAACACAGTGCTGCCGTAACGGCTGTTCATCTGCTGCGCGCAAATTCCAATCTGCTTTCTGGCTTCGGTCAAAGTCATAGTTCTGAATACTGCGCCAATTCGAGCAATTCCAACGCCAGCACGGCTTTGAGCGTTGATCATCAATTCCATCCAGCCACGGATAAACACAGATTCGCACGGACGGGGACGCAGAGGATTTTCATTTCGAATAGGGGGCCAGAAACGCGAAACGGCAACGTTGACGGGCATTTATTGAAGCAACTTTGGACAGTCCGCCTCCAATCGGGACAAGGCTCAATTGCCGAAGTTCACGTGCCAGATGAATTCCGCTTTGGGAATTCTCGCGCGGCCCGGTAGTTTTCAAAGCGTGGCGAGCGAACGAAATTCAACCGAAACCGGGCCGGTGGGGAAACTGGCCTGGCCGGCGTTCATCCTCTTCGCTGCGTCATACGCGCTGGAAGTTCTCAAATTGCTCGCGCCAGCACGATTCGATGAGAATCACTGGCCGGAGGCGGTGTTGCTCGTGACAACCGCGGCGTCGGTGATTGTTGTCAGTTCACGCGTGCTGCCGTTCCAGAACATCCTATGGGGCGCAATCGTAATTGGAGTTCTCGGCGGCCTTGCTCACGCGGTTGGAGTGCTCGCGGGAATTCCTTTCGGCAATTTTGTCTTCACGCCGGCAGCGGGTCCGCGCGTTGGCGGGATTTTGCCCTGGAGCATTCCGCTGCTCTGGATCGTGGTGATCTACAGCTCGCGCGGCATGGCGCGTGTGATCTTGAGCCGCTGGCGAAGCACACCGTTCTACGGCTGCTGGATGATGGGCCTCACAGTGGCGCTGGCCTGTATTCTCGATCTTGGACTCGACCCATTCGCGAGCGGTGCGCAGCGCTTCTGGATTTGGGGCCCCACACGCCTGAGCGTCAGCTGGCACGGCACTCCACTGACGAACTACATCGGCTGGGGGGCGAGCACGATTGTGATCGTGGTGTTTGTCACGCCGATGCTGATCAACAAAAAGCCGGCGCCACCGCCGTCAGAATCGCACTCTGCCTGGATTTGGATTCTGTTGAACGGCTGGTTCATCCTCTCCGCGGTTGTACGCGGGCAATGGACGCTCGCGGTTGGAATTGCGGCGCCGACGCTGATTGCCGCTGGAATTGCGGCGCGAAAGGGATTGTTGCCTTGACGTTGGAAACAACGCTCGCTTTGCTATGCGGCGCGTTGCGCTATAGTAGCAACAGTCGGCAGCCAGTTTAGCTCAGTGGTAGAGCAACGGTTTTGTAAACC
>CAMLLE010000045.1 GCA_946480555.1 uncultured Verrucomicrobia subdivision 3 bacterium | reverse complement strand
GCCACGGGCCTTCGCCGCGTCGAAGCGGCTACGGCCGCGCAGGCGGGTGAAGCGCGAGCGGAACCCGTGGTTGCAGATCGCATGGATGCCGCGCCCCGGAGCGGGCGACGGATTCTGCCGCCCCTGCCGGGGCTTGGTTTCTTCTTCATCCTTCCACGGGTTCCGCTTCGCTCCACCCGTGGCTACCAGCCGCCGCTCCTCCGGAGCTGGGCGCCATGAATTTTGAGACATTCTGGGCCGCTTTGCCCCATTCTCCCGCACCGAAAGGTGCGCGTTGCGTGTCACCATCCAAAACGGTTGTGAATCGAAGCATACTGTTCTGCCCGGGCAGCAGTGGAGAGCGCCCGTCCCCGGGCGCAGCAAGGTGGAAAACAATTGCGTTACGGAATGAATCGGGAGCGTCTCACCGTTTGAACGTCGCTGCGCCCGGGACGGGCGCTCTCCAAGGCTGAATCAAACCAGCCGGCTGCTGCAATCCCCGCCTGTCACTATTGACAGCTTACTTGCGTTTTGGCCTCCGCGATACGCTGCGAGTCACCATCCGATGTACCAATCACTTCACCTATGAAACGACTAACTTTATTCCCCCACCTGAGGCGGGCCGCCTTGACGTACGCGCTGCTGGCCAGTGCCAGCATGGCCAGTTTCGCGCAGTTGAGAGTGGACTTCGATGTGGTGGACGTCACCGGCACGCTCGTGGCCAATTCCGCCACCGAAGCGGGATTCGAATCCTTCGGCGCGCAAAATCAAACGACCAATCAGCCGTTCGATTTGTTTCGCACCGCCACCTTCAGCACCCCGTCCTGGGGCAACATCAGCATCACAATGAGCAGTGACGCGAATCCTGCGGGCACGGATTTCAACCTGGCGCCGCGCGCCATCGCGAGAACCGCTGGGCAGCTAGGCACGTTCAACGGCACGCTGCCGAGCCTCGCGCGCGATTGGGTCGGCGTGGACACGCGTTCGACCAATGCTGGCGCCACCACGTTGAACCTTCAAATCTCCGGGCTGCCTGCCGGACAATTCGAATTGGTTTCGTATCACCAGGATGTTGAAAACCAGACCGGCCTCTTCAACGTCCGGGTCAATGGCAGCCTGGTTTCCACGAACGGAGATATTCGCGGCAGCACGCGCGGTGAGAATCCCGGTGCGGGTAATCCGCCGAATTACATGGTGACTCACTTCACGTCGGATGGCAGCACGCCCACCACGATCGGATTCCAGATGACCACCGCCGCAAGCGCGGACGTCACGGAACGGCTCTTCGTTCTCAACGGCTTCGTGCTGGCGCGCCGCGGCCAGGGATTGATGGTCTATTCGTTCAACGCCAATCCAACTGCGGTCTTCTTCGGCCAGACGGCACAACTCTCCTGGCTCACGCGCACGAATGCAGACGTCAGCGTGGATGTCATCGGGAGCGTGACGGCGAGCACGACCAACGGCGCTGGCAGCATCACGATCACGCCGAGCGACTTCGCTGCTTCTGGCACGACCGCGACGATCACCCTGACGGCACAGGACACCAACACCTTTGAATCGGAGACTCGAACGGTTCAGATCGCAGTGTTACCGGATGTGGTTTCATTTCAAGCCACGCCCAAAACTGTCTTCGCGGGCAACCCTGTGACGCTCTCCTGGAGAGTTCATCCGAGCGCGACGGTCTCTATCAACGGGATTGGCAGCGTCAATGGCCAGACCACCAATGGCATTGGAAGTTTGATCGTCAGCCCGAACGCGACCACGAGTTACACGCTCGTGGCGGATCGCGCCGGATCAATCACCGAAACGAACATTTCGGTGGTGGTGGTTCCGGCGGGAGGAACCGGCAATTTGACCAACAGCCTGGTTTCCTACTGGCCATTGGACGAAGTGGTGGGCACCAAGACGCCGGATGTAGTCAGTGGATATGACCTGACCATCGGTGCGAACGAAGGTGGAAAACCTCTGCCCACTCTGGTTTCAACCGGTTATCGCAGCAATGCGTTTCAGTTCACTCGCGACAACACAGTATTGCAGCGCGTTCACGCGGCGGGCGATCAACTCCCCGCTATTAAACACGACTCGTTCACCGTTTCCTTCTGGGTGAGGTCCGGCGGTGAGTTCGACCGTCGCGCGTTTGCAGAAGCGAGCACCGCCAACAACAATCCGTTGTTCACCATCGCAGCGAATGGCGGTGCGGGTTCGGGCTTGCGGACTCTTGTGCGCCGCTTGGATGCCTCGGTCGAAGAAGGCACTGGGCTCAGCACTGGCGTGGTATTCGACAACAGCTGGCATCATGTCGTCTTTGTGCAAAGCAACGGAGTCCGCAGCTACTACATCGACGCGCAGCTCGATCCCGTCGTGATCGCGCCGAAGGATCCGGCGCTCTGGCCGGTCGGGAGCACGTGGTTCAACACCACCAGCATTGGTGGCATTCAGCGTGCCGCCGCATCGCATTCGCTCGCATCGACCATCGATGAAGTGGCGATCTGGAAACGCGCCCTTTCTCAAAGTGAAATCGGTGAAGTGTTCCTGAGCGGAATTCCGATCGCCGGCGGCAGCGGCCCGCTGGTCATAAATTCCTTCCGGTCGGATTTCCCCGCGGTCGCCAGCGGTGACACCGTCACGTTGCGCTGGGACGGCAGCCCGGACGCCTCCTATTCCATCAGCGGCATTGGCAATGTGGATTCGTCCACAACACTTGGCGTGGGATCAATCACGGTTCCGGTCAACGTGGCGACTACCTTTACGCTCACTGCTTCACGCGGCTCGGATACTCCGGTTACCAAGACCGTCACCGTTGGCGTCGTGAGTGGCGTCGCATCGGGATGGCACCTGGTGGAAAACTTCGAAACGTATCAGTCCGGTCCGATCCTGGGACAAAGCAAATGGCAGAACGGCACCGGCGTGGCCTCCGTTCGTGAGCGCGGCGGCAACAAGGTGCTCGCCTTCACCCCGACGGCGCAGGACATCGTCGGGCAGGGACCCGTCAGCGCGGTCAGCCTCGATTCACTGTCCCTTTCGGAAGGAGAAATCGGAACCTTGTTCTTCCGCGTTTACGCCGCCAGCACGGACCCGGTCGGTCCGATCGAATTGCACGTCGGACTCACCGATCGCGGGGCTCGCTTCGTGAGCGATTTCGACGATGACGTCGGACCCTTCCTGCGCCTGTCCAAGCCCACTGCCATGGTGACGAACATCACCCTGATGGCGCCGAATGGTTATGTGGGCGGCGGATTCAATGTGGCGAACCTGACCAACAGCTCTGTGCCGTTCGAATACGAGAAGGTTTACAACGTTTGGATCAGCGTGACGAACGACGTGATTGCCAGCAATGACCTCTTCTCGGTGCACATCCAGCAGGAAGGCAATCCCGGCCGGACGCTCGTCTTCGAAAACGTGCGCGGCAATCGCAATCCAGCCGGTGACGAAACTGGCGCAACCTTCCCCACATTGAACAAAGTCTTCCTGGCTCTGTTTGGATTGGATCACGCGAGAGAGAATCTGCTGATCGACGACATCTATCTGGCGAAGGGGCAATACCTGGCCACAGTCCCGGTCCCGGCCAGGGCGTTTGAGAAGACCATTGTCCTGTCGGCGCCAGCCCGCACTCCAGGCGCATTCACGTTCTCGTGGAACTCGGACCTGGGCACCACTTATACAGTCCGGGCGAAAACGAATCTGATGGATGCGTGGCAGGTTCTCGTCTCGAACTATCCGGCCGGCGGCGCGACCAATGCCGTCACTTCATACACCGATACCGCGTCCGCACCGTACAAGTTCTATCAGGCTGTGGCGGAACCGCGTCCGGCGCTATTCAGCGAGAACTTCGAAGGCGCGGCCACGGGCTGGACGGTGATCGACAACAGCGGCGGCGGCAGCCCGACGATTTGGGAATTGGGCACGCCGTCCAACGGCCCCGGCTCCGCTCACGGCGGCACCAAGGCTTACGGCACGGATCTCGATGCGAACTACGCGACCTCCACCGACACGGTGTTGCGTTCGCCGCTGATCGATCTCACCACGGTCACGAACCAGGCCCGACTTGAATTCTGGCAATACTTGAACATCGAAACCACGGATGTCGCGCAGGTGAACATCCTGGATCAAAACGACTCCGTCATCGCACAACCCGCGGCGCAGCAAAGCGGCAATGTGGGCGGATGGAAATTCCTGACCTTCCCGCTGCCAGCAGCTGCACTCGGTCAGCCGATCAAGATCGAATTCCGCATGGCGGACGCAGACTTCACCAATGTCCAACCTCTGCCGGGTTGGTTCATTGACGATGTCGCAGTTCGCCGATAGCGGTGGTTGAGGTGGTTAAGGTTGGAGGGGCGCCGATTCTGAGGCGGCGCCCCTTTTTCTTTTGGATCAAACAGATCGAGGCAGCGGCCCAAGGCGCCCCCTGCCACGGCCGAGAGCTAGGGGCTAAATGATGTTCGTGCAATGTGCACTCCAGTCGCCACCATTCCGAATCACCTCTGAAAAAATGAAAACTCTTCAAAGCTTGAGAACACCGGACAGATGCGCCGTGCGTGGCTTTACCTTGTTCGAACTGCTGGTTGTCATTGCCATCATTTCAATTCTGGCAGCCATGTTGTTGCCCGCACTGAGCAAAGCGAAGGGGAAGGCGCAAGGCATTCGCTGCATGAGCAAAAACGCGAAGCAGTTCGTCATCGCATGGCAAATGCTCGAGCGATTTGAATAACACGAGTGTTAAATCCCATCAACGGGGCGGCAACAACTTGAATGTGGCTTGGAACTGGTCTCCCTGACTGCTGGAACATGCCGGTGAAAGCTGTGAAAGAATTTTCCGCGTAAAGCGGACTTGTGGCTCCGCCGGGCATTCCTTGTCGGTAGTGCCGCCGAACTGTCTCAAAACCCCGGAAGCAGTTTCAAACTTTGTAGCGGTGGTCCATGACCGCCGGGGGCGGGAAGGCAGAGTTGACGTAGAGCGAGAACGGCGAAAACGGCGCTCGCAGAGCCCCGCTACAGTCGGAGAGTGACTTTCGAAACAGTCTCTGCCACGCAGCCCAACACTCCGCAACAGAAACTCCGCTCACCCGTCATCAATCCGAAACACAACAGCGATTTCAAAGCGCTGAGTCGTCCCGCTCAGCTCAATTCGGAAGGGACGATGACGTTTTACCTCTACTCACCGGCTTTGGGCATCTTGGGTTCAAACGTCAATTGCTGCACCACAACCCCCGGGTCAGCGGCCCAAAGTCTCACCTTGCAGGCGCCGCCTGGAAGATGCAGCGATCCCTTCCCACTCATCGCACCACGTAAAACATTCCGCGCCCAAATTCGGTCCGTTTCATCGTCAGCTCCCTTTTCGAATCGAATCAAAACGGGCTCTTCGTCATTGACCGACAAACCCACAATCGGTTCGTGCGCGGGCGTGAACGGATGCGTTGGCAAAGCTTCAATGATGACTTCAAACTCACCCGCCCGTTCCGGTTGCAAGACGTATTCCACCATCGCGGCGCGTTCGCGAACTTCCCCGGCCGTGCGCAACGTGGGCAAATCCTTGGGCGGAAGAATGGCAATCGCACTTCCCCGCGGACCGAGTCCCTCCACGCGTTGCCAGCCGACGCCATCGCGTTCCTGTGATCGCGTGAATTTCGCTGCGTCAATCCTGATGGCGCCGTTCGACTTGCCTGGAGATTTCGCCGCAGCTGAATTGGTCTGACGCGCGGTTGGCGGCATGCCAAACACCGGTAATCGCCGCGGACGGTAATCCATAATGCCAGACCATTTGCCGTCTCCTTGCGCGTTGTAACGGTCGGTCAGCTCCTGAATTTCCTTGAATGCAGCCTCTGCCCGCTGAGCGAACTCAACCGAACCTGTCAGGCGCGCCTTTTCGGCGAAGAGAATTTTTTCCGCCATCGCGGCACCGGCACAGGCGGGATATTCCACAAGCTGGAAATATGCACTGCGTGATCGCTCCGGCAGTTTGCCCGCGAGCGTTTGCACGCGCTGGGCCAGTTTCCGCCAGCGATCCATGAACTGTTGGGCTTCGTCATTTCCCGGTTCATGCGACCACCCGCTGCTTTGGATCGGTGTGTTCGGATAAACGCCGTTGAAGCCCATGTGCTCCGGCCGGCGAATGGCGCAGAGGCGATAATACTCATCCCGCAATTCCGCGATGGAATCGGCGAACTCATTTCCGAACTGTTGCGCATAGAACTCGCGCAGGAATGTGCGTTGAACGTCCGTTCCATAACGGTTGATGTCCCACGCCAGTTTCAGGAACAGCGCCATGCCAGTCTCGATGGATTTGATGTCGCCGACATTGGCGATCCACACTTCGCGCGCGTTGAACGCGTGAAGCTTTTTCATCTCGTACCACACAAACGCGGGCGCGGTAGAATCGAGCCAGAGGTAATCATGCGGACGGCCCCAATACGAGAGATGATAGTAAATTCCGCTGCCGCCCGACCGTGCGCGTTCCCGGGCATCCGGCAGCTGGCGGACGTAGCCATGATTGTCGTCCGGCCAGACGATGGTGATGTCCTCCGGCAATTTCAACCCCGCCTGGTAAATGCTCAGCACTTCTTTGTAAGGGCAAAAAATCTGCGGAACGCGCGATGGGTCGGAATTGACGTGTTTCGCCAGCAGGCCGCGTTGAATGCCAATGACCTTCTCCATGCGTTCCCGCTTCTCGTCCAAGGTGCCGCCGCCGGGCATCGCACCGTCATGGATGCCTCGCATGCCCATCGTATAGACATTTTCGAATTTGCCGTTTTCGCGCACGCGATCCTCCCAGTAGTTCTGAATGCGCTCCAGATTCGTCACGGGATTCCAGTCGCCAAACTTCGCCCGATCCCACTCGTCCACATTGTTCCGCAGTAATTGCTCACAATGCGACGATCCCATCACGATGGCGTAGCGGTCAGCGACGGACTTGTTCTCGGGGTAATGATTGAACGCCCTGGTGCAGTCATGCATCGCAGGCCAGAGATGATTCGCTTTCATCCGCAACAGGAGTTCGCAGATTCTTGCGTAGGTTTTGGGACCGATGTCCTTTGTCTCAGGCTCAAACGTCTTCGCGGCCCACGGTTGCAGGCCCCAGTCCTCGTCGTTGATGAAGATGCCGCGATACTTCACCGAAGGCGGACCCTGCACGTGTGTCCCGGCGGCGATCACCAGAGTCTCGCGCGGCTCCGGAGCAACATCCGCCCACCAAACCAGAGGCGAAACGCCAATGGCTTCGGAGAGTTCGAAAACTCCGAACGCGGTTCCGCGCCGGTCGCTCCCGGCGATCACGAGCGCATTTGTCACTCCGGGAAATGGATTCGCGATTGTGGCAACCACAAAGGACTCCCACTTTCCTTGCAGCGCGGAGACATTCAGTTTTCCGGTCCGAACCAAATCATCCACCAACCGACTATTCCCAATGGTGCCGATGATGACCGTTTGCGATGTCAGCCCTGGCACATCGCTTTGGATCGCTGGTCGCCTGCCCGTGACTTTTTTCACGTCCGACGCAAAGCACTCTGCCGCGATTGCTACGACGGGAAAGTCATTTGAATCCACGCACAGTGCCGTCACAAAGCGGCTGGTCACCAGTCCGAAATCCCCGGCGCGTGGTGAACTTGTGAGCTTTACAGGTGCGGACGCCGCCGACGCTCCGATGCTCGCGTTCGCAGCCAGAATTCCCAACGCAAGCAGGAGCGCTCGCATTGGCCGTAAGTCACAATGAAGAGTCATAAAATCGGGAAATCAAACAGATCGCATTGCTGACCCGTTCACGATCGACTGTGTGGCGGATTCGACACCATGGCGGGCGGCTGATCGGATTGCGACGCCGAGCGCCCGGTTCAATCTCGCACGACCCCCAATGCTTAACGCGAAAGAAATTCCACACCCTTGTAGGACTTCACATGTCCATCGAGGTAAAGGGCGTTCCGGGTCGTCCCATGGTTGGGATTCTGAGCCAGCTCCGGCCAGCCAAAATCACGCAAGCTCTTATCCATGTCGCTGGCAGCGAAGACATCCGTCAGCGAGCCGAATTTGCGGATGGCGGAGAGCTTGAGTGGAGCAGAAATCGGAGTGCCACCGCCGGTCGTCGCCGCTCCAAAAGGCCGGGCGTTCAGCTTCACCAGCGAATTGGTGTAAGGGAACGCCAGGCCGTAGTTGACGCGCGTCATCGCCACGTTCGGCGACTCCTTCGAGAACGTTCCGTAACCCGGGCAGAAGAGCGCCTTGATGAAATTGGTTTCCGTGGAGCTCATCCGGGAGGGATCTTTGCCGCCCAGATACGGCGCGAGGTAGAAGGCGAGTTCGCCCCAGTATTTCCCGGGAGGCAATGCCTGTGAGTAATAGGCCGGAGTGCTGCCGATCTCGCAGGGGCCCGGCAGCGAATCTTGGAAGTCACCCACATACATCATGACGGCCGTGCCGACCTGTTTCAGGTTCGAAGCGCAATTGACGCTCTTCGCCTTTTGTTTCGCCTTGGACAACGCGGGAAGCAGCATCGCGGCGAGAATCGCGATGATGGCGATCACCACCAGCAATTCGATCAGGGTAAATGCCGGCGCGTCGGGGTTTCGCCTGCACGTTTGAATTTCCAATTTCATGTTGTTCGTTCGGGTTGTGACAAACGTCCCGGAAAACGCGGAAATCAAGAATGGTCAATCAACAGATGCCCTGATTCGCGGCGGTAACGGAACGTTTCTACGATGCCAGCGTCACAAGTGTAGCCGGGAATGCGGCATTGCCCACCTGTCAAAGGGGACAGGCGGACTTTGTTCATACGTGGTTTCGCAAAACGAAAACCATTTAATACCTGAGGTTCCGCCACCCTGCCGAAACTGACAGGTAGCCAGCACCAATGCCGCTGTTAAGGTGGCGTGCGTCCGCCGCGGTTCTTGCGACGATCGAGTCGCGCCCAGAAAATTCCATGAAAACGAAATCCTTCCTCGCGTTCATCGCCCTCGTGACCGTCTCACTCTGCCCGGCCCAAACAACCCCGCCAGTGGACGATTGGAAACCCTCGGCCGCCAACCGCCCCGGGCAGGAATATCCACGCATCAACTCTGAGCGCCGCGCGCAATTCCGTATCGTTGCGCCCGGCGCCACGAACGTCTCGGTCGGCCTCGGCTGGCCGCTCATGGTAACGAAGAGTGAGGATGGCGTGTGGACGATCACTACGCCGCCACTTGATGTGGGCTTCCACTTCTACCGCGTCTTCATTGACGGCGCGAACGTGACCGATCCAGCCACCGAGATTTTCTGCGGTGGCGGCGGGGGCGGCTTGTCCAGCGCCGTTGAAGTTCCGACCGGCGAGGATTTCTACGAATTGAAAAACGTCCCGCAGGGCGAGGTGCGCGAGCGCCGGTATTTCTCCAAAACCACGCAATCATGGCGGCGCATCTTCGTCTATACGCCGCCGGGTTACGAACAGAGTTCCCGCGCGCGATATCCGGTGCTGTATCTCCAGCACGGTGGCGGCGAGGACGAGCGCGGCTGGCCGGTGCAGGGACGCGTCGGTCAGATCATGGACAACCTCATCGCCGAAAAGAAAGCCCGGCCAATGCTGATCGTGATGGAACGTGGCTACGCGTTGAAACCCGGCGAACAACCTGTTTCCATGCGGCCGCCTCAATCGCAGTCCGGAACAAACGCCGCCTCCCAAGCAGGCCCGCCGCGCGATTTCAGCCGGATGTTCGGCACGCTCGGCGAGTTGTTCATCAACGATCTGATTCCGATGATCGATAAAACCTATCGCACGAAAACCGATCGCCAGCATCGCGCGATGGCCGGCCTTTCCATGGGCGGCATGCAAACCCGGAACATCGCGCTCGGCCATCTCGATACGTTTTCGCACATCGGTGTTTTCAGCGGCGGCAGCATTTCGACGAACGACATCGCAAACGTGACCGGCCTGGATGCCTTCAAGAAGAAGGTCAAGCTCGTGTTCATCAGCTACGGCAGTCGTGAACTCGGGAATCGTGGCGGCCGGCGCGGAGGATTCGGCGGCGATCCAAAAGCGAACACGGATGCCCTCAAGGCTGCGGGCATCAACGCCCACTTCTATGTATCGCCCGAAACCGCACACGAGTGGCACACGTGGCGGCGCAGCCTGCATCAATTTGCGCCGTTGTTGTTCAAAGATTGAATCAGACTCCAATCGACCGGTCGTGTCCACGCTCTGGCCCACCGAACCCACCGTGTTCCCAATTCTGCCCATGAACAAAGCCGTTGCCCTGATTTGGATCGTGTTCGCCTCCATTGCCCTCGCCGCTCAGGAGGGGCGCGAACGCACCTCGTTTGATTTCGGCTGGCGCTTTCACCTCGGCGACACGCCCGGCGCCGAGCAGCCGGCATTTGCCGATGCGGAGTGGCGCGCACTCGACCTGCCGCATGACTGGAGCATCGAAGGACCTTACGACGAACGGGCACCAACCGGCGGCGGTGGCGGTTATTTGCCGACTGGCATTGGCTGGTATCGAAAGACGTTCACGCTGCCCGAGGCTGCGCGCGGTCGGCAAGTGATCGTGCAATTCGACGGCGTTTACCAGCACAGCACCGTCTGGATCAATGGCCATGAACTCGGCACGCGCCCGTTTGGTTACGCCACGTTTTGCTACGATCTCACGGCGTATCTCAAGTTCGGCTCGACGCCCAATGTGATCGCGGTCCGGGTGGACAATTCCGCCCAGCCGAACAGCCGCTGGTATTCCGGTTCCGGCATTTACCGGCACGTCTGGCTCACCCTCAACGATCCGCTGGCAATTGCGCCTTTTGGCGTTTTCGTGACGACGCCAAGTGTATCGGCCGAGGCTGCGACGGTTCGCGTCCAGACGCAGGTCCGCAATGCCCGCTCCTCCGCTGTGAGCTTCGCCCTGCACACCGAAGTCCTGAATGCGCACGGTGAACGACTGGAGCAACGAGCCGAAGCCATTTCGCCAGATGTCGAGATTGCCGCGGGCGCGGAGCGCGGACTCGACGCCACGCTCACGATCCCCACGCCGCAATTGTGGTCGCCCGAAACCCCGACGCTCTACCGCGTGCGCACCGAGATCCGCGTCGCAGGCAGCGTCGTTGATGCGGTCGAGACGGCGTTCGGTTTTCGCCGGCTCGATTACGACGTGAACCGCGGG
>CAMLLE010000044.1 GCA_946480555.1 uncultured Verrucomicrobia subdivision 3 bacterium | reverse complement strand
CACGTCTTCGGCCAGACGCGATAAGTGAACGGCCAGCAGGCTGGCGTGCGCGCAAAATTCAACCGCGAAATCGCGATCGCTCACCGCGTCCATGGAATTGCGCGTCACGCGCGGACGGCCCTTGTCATCGACGAAGCCGAGCGTTTGCGCGACCAGTTCGCGGTTCAGCGGCAGCGTGGAACCGGCGATGGCGCCCGCCCCGAGCGGGCACACGTTCATTCGCGAAAATCCATCGCGAAGCCGATCGTAATCGCGCTCCAGCATTTCGACGTAAGCGAGCAGGTGATGGGCGAGGAACACCGGCTGCGCGCGTTGCAGATGGGTGTAACCCGGAATGATGACGCTGCTGTTCTTCCCGCCCAATTGGACGACTGCGTTCTGAAGTGCCCGGATTTCGCCGAGCAATTGCAGCAGCTGATCGCGCAGCCACATGCGGATGTCTAGCGCCACCTGGTCGTTTCGCGAGCGCCCCGTGTGAAGCTTGGCCCCGGCCGGAACGCGCTTGGTGAGCTCCGCCTCGATGTTCATGTGGACGTCTTCAAGCTCCGATTTCCACTTGAACTGGCCGGCTTCAATTTCTTTCGCAATGACATCGAGGCCCCTGGCAATCGCGGTTAACTCCGCCGCCGTCAGCACGCCGATGCTCTTGAGCATGTTGGCGTGGGCGAGTGAGCCGAGGATGTCGTATTTCCACAGGCGCCAATCGAAGGAGATCGATTCCGTGAACTGCGCGACATCGGATGCCGGCCCGCTTTGGAAGCGTCCGCTCCGGGAAACTGGCGAAGGTTTTTTCATGATGAAAACGCCGGGAATGTGCGGCTCGAACCCGGGATTGTCACTCGAAAAGGCCGCGCCATTCTCGATCCGCATCGTAGCGCAGCCGTCGCGGCTGCGAGTTGGACGGCGTCTCGCCGTTCGAAGAATGGAGCGCGCCTTCAAAAACCGCAGGCGAAGACCCTCACAATGCCACATCGAGAATCAGCTCGGAAGGCCGCTCAATTCTTCACCACCAGGATGATTCCGAGCAGGATTACGAAAAGGATCGTGACGAGGAAAACAAACCGGTTTCGGGCGATCCGCTTTTCGTAGCGCATCGGGCGCAGGCCCTGGATGCCGCCAGCCGCGAGGTAGTTGACGAGCTTCGGATTTGTCGCCGACGGTCCGCTGAATTGATTCTTCAAGCGGCGCAGTAACGCCGGGAGATCGTATTTCCGAACACCCAGTTCATTGAAATGTTCCGGCGTGCTGCCGGATTCGCCGCGCGCCGTGAGACGCTGCTTGTCGATCGGTTCGAAAATCGGCTCCGTGCGCTTGGGCGGCGGCGGTGCCGCGGGCGGTTCGTTGTGACTGATTGTCGTTCCGCCGGGAATGGCGGTGGATCGCAAGCCAGTGGGCTTTTTGGCCGGTGTTTGCAGTTCCGAATCGAGCGCCTTGATCTTGGCTTCCAGCGCGGCGATCTCTTCGTTCAACGCGCGGGCGCGGTCTGAAATCGGGTCCGGTTTCCGATTGAAAAGCCCCATGCTGTCACCTCATCGCGAGTTCGACACCAGCAGCAGCAGTGCGAAACCGACCGCCAGCACCGCAGCGATCGGCCAGCTGAAGGCAATGCCCAGTTTGCAGAGCTCGCCGAAGCTCATGTGCGTGAAGCTTGGTGCACTGGCCGGAGTGGCGTTCGTTTTGATGGGAACCGCTGCCGCCTCGCCGCTCAGCACCGGGAACTTCAGCCGTGCGCTGTTCCATTCCATGCGCGCATTTTCGATCGTGGTCAGCGCGCGGGTGAGTTCCACGTTGAAATTGTCCTTGGTCCAGGCTTCCTCGTTCGTGGCTTCCACCTTTGCGAGCGCTTGTTTGAACTCGAGCAACGTCTTCGCCATTTGTTCCGCGTCGCGCCGGGCAACAAACTCCGCCTCCTCCAGCAAACCCACGCCGCGGGTCAGGTTCTCGAGCATTTCCTGCCGGCCGGTCTGGTATTCGATGCGGCGGCGGCGGCTCTCTTCCAGCGCCGCGCGTTCGCGTTCGAGATCTTCCTGGGCGCGTTTCAGCTCGGCCAGACGAGCCTGGGTTTCGAGAACTTTCGAATCAACTTCCTCCCGGCTGGGCGCACGCAGCGTGCTGGGGGCAGCGGAAGCTCCAGACGCTTTGCGCGCCTGGAATTCACTGTCCACAAAGTCCGCCGGATCAAAGTCTGATGACATGCCTGAAGTCTAGTTTTGGTCCGCAGGTTGTAAAGAGCCGGATGCTGAAACTGTCGCGACTTCTCGATCTCCCAGCTCAATCGAAATCCGAGCAGCTCATGAAGTAATGGCAGCGCGGGCAGCGAAGTTTGCATTTCTCATTGTGCAGCTCGTGCCCACAGCGCGGGCACCAACGCCAATACTCGCCGCCGGACGAACTGTCGGGCGTCTCGGCTGGCAAGGGGCATTCCCCCGGTGCTTCGGAGTCGGTGGACATGGCCTCAGGTTGAAGTTCGAATCCTCTTTCCGCAATGCGAGGTTTTTCGGGGATTTCGTCAGCCACAGACGAAATACAGATCGAAAATGCGGCGTCGCAAGACCGCCCATGTTCGCAGATGGAAACCGGGTTTATACAACGAGTTTCGCGAGATCCCTGGCTACGTCTCATCTGTGCTTCGTCTGTGGCCCTTCAACTGGGCAGGCTGGCGTCCAGTTGACCGCTGTGGCAACGTCATCGCCATGAAGCTCAGCCGGTTTCAAGTGCGCCTCGCGGTTCTGTTGCTGCTCGCGTTGGTGGCGTTGCTGGCTTTCCTTATGTTTTTCCGATCGTTCGAACTTCGCCAGGTGTATTATCCCGACCGGAATGTCGATTCCGCGGCAAGGTTGGCCGCCCAGCCATCCGATGACGTCTATTTTGAAACTGCCGACGGCTTGAAACTCAACGCCTGGTTCTACCCCGCCGCCACGAATTCTCCACGCCAGCACCTCGCCGTCGTCCTCTGCCATGGCAACGGCGGAAACATCGGCCATCGCATCGATGTCTGCCGGGCGTTGCGCGAACTCGGCTTGAACGTGTTCTCGTTCGATTACCGCGGCTACGGTCTCAGCGAAGGAGAGCCTTCCGAGAAGGGCACTTATCTTGATGCCCAGGCAGCGCATCGGTGGCTGCGCGACCGCGGATTCGCTGCGGAGAACATCATTGCTTACGGGGAATCGCTTGGCGGCGGCATTGCCAGCGAGTTGAGCCTGAGCCTGCCGACCGCCGGGCTGATCCTGCAAAGCACGTTCACCAGCATTCCGGACATCGGTTCGGAGCTGTTTCCCTGGCTGCCCGTGCGGCTGCTCGCGCGGATTCGCTACGACACGCTGGAACGACTGCCGCGCATCAAGGTGCCGGTGCTCGTCTTGCACAGTCGTGACGATGGCATGATCGGCTTCACGCACAGCGAACGGAACTTCGCGGCGGCAAAGGAACCGAAGCTTTTTGCCGAATTGAAGGGCGGACATAACGACCCGCTCGCCGATCAGGACGGTTACATTCGCGCGATGGAAGGGTTCTTGAAGTTGATCGAGACGCGCGGGCAGGTGGTTCGTTAAATTCTTTTCCCCTGCCCGCCGCTTCTGGTCTAGATTCGCGCCGGTGAAACGAATCGTGCCAGCTCCCACTTCCGCGCGCGTGCCCCTGCGCTGGCGCGGTGAAGTGGACCGCGTCCTGATTCCGCGGGCACAGCTCGCGCAGCGCATTCGATCGCTCTCGGCGGAGATCGAAAATGACTACCGCGAAGGTGACCTGGTGATTGTTTCGCTCCTGAATGGCACGGTCATGTTCCTCGCGGATTTGATCAGACACTTGTCCCTGCCATTGCGGCTGGATTTCATCGGGGTCTCGAGCTACGGCAACGGCACGGAATCCGGCGAACTGGTCTTCACCAAGGAACTGCGGCTCGACGTGCGTGGGCGGGATGTGTTGCTGGTGGATGACATTCTCGACACCGGCCGGACCATGACACGCGTTTTGGAGAAGCTCCGCCGGCTCAAACCGCTTCGCATCCGCACCTGCGTGTTGTTGAACAAGCCGGCGCGACGCGTGAAGGCGATCGAAGCAGACTATGTCGGGTTCAGCATTCCCGATCATTTTGTGGTCGGCTACGGGCTCGATTTCGCCGAGCGCTATCGCAATCTGCCCTTTGTCGGCGTGTTGAAGAAACACGTTTATTCGTCACCGCAAAACTGACATGCGCATTCCAGTTCATTTCTATTCCTATTTCCGTGACCTGACTGGCTGCAGCGACACGAGCGAGGAATTGCCGGTCGGTGCATCCCTGGGCGAACTTCACACGCGGTTGATCGCCAGGTTCCCAAAGCTGGGCGCAATGCAGAAATCGACACTTCTCGCCGTCGGCGTGGATTACCAGACGCGCGATTACGTCCTGCGCGATGGCGATGAAGTTTCGTTGTTTCCGCCGGTGCAGGGCGGGTGAATGAATGGCCGGTTGCCGATTTG
Organism: uncultured Verrucomicrobia subdivision 3 bacterium; assembly: GCA_946480555.1. The sequence continues at coordinate 6,633 of CAMLLE010000044.1, read as the reverse complement.
AATTCTGATGAAAAGGGAACTGCGAATTACGACTGAGCCAATCGATGAAGCGGCATTGATCGCGTCGCGTGAGATGTCCGCTGGTATGGGCGCGGCGTTGTATTTTGTCGGCGTGGTGCGGGGCGTGGAAGGCGACACCAGCATTTCAGCGATCGATTACGAAGCGTTCCAAAAGATGGCCGAGCACCAGTTCGGCCTTTTGTTTGACCAAATGGAGCAACGGTGGCCGATCGAATCCGTGCGGCTCGTGCATCGGACCGGCGTGGTGAAGGTGAACGAACCATCGCTGTGGGTCGAGGTGGTCACGCCGCATCGCGGCGAAGCGTTTGCCGCGTGCCACTGGCTGATCGACGAGATGAAGCGCGTGGTGCCAATCTGGAAGAAGCCGGTATAGCAGAGCGGTCCCGCTCCACGTGCCTCCGCGGTGAGAAACCAATGCAACAGAATTTAGGCTGTGCCCGAATGGTTTGATCATTGGCGATTTCGGCAGCTGCGGCGGTTGGAACGCGCCGTCGGCGTGGAACGCCTATATGGGCTCCTGCACTTGCCCGTCGCGGCACGGTCGCGCTGGAAGACGTTCTTCCATCCTGCCGAAGTCGGGGGTTTGCCGCCGGATTTGGCCCGGCGCTGGGATGTTTCACGTGCGAATCAGTTTCATCTGGACCAACGTCTCGCCGGATACGTCCGGTTCTTTCAAGATCGTTTGCACGAGCCGCAGTGGCGTGAGCGCTGCGAAATTCAAGGTCTCTCCATTCTCCAATCCGCTCTCGCTGCCGAGCGGCCGGTCGTTCTCGCTTTCTGTCATTTCGGGCCTTTCCAGCTGATACGCACCTGGCTTTGGTCTGTGGGCATTCGGGCCGCGATGCTTCGCATTCCGCGGCAGAAGGATGAACCTGGCTTCCGCCGCTATCTGGATCAGTTCATGGCCACGGAGGAAGCCAGCACAGTGATTTATCGCGACGAGCTTCGATCAGCGGCGGAAGTTCTGGAAACGAAGCAGCCGTTGCTGATCGCGGTGGACGCTCCCCGCGGCAAGCTGGTGGAAGTTCCCTATGCTCCTGGGTTGAAATTTCGAATGGCCACGGGCGCCATCCGGCTGGCGGCCCGACGCGAAGGAACTCTGATTCCCTGCTCCATCGTAAGCCTCGGGCATTGGCGGTATCGAATTCACCTGGGAGAACCGGTTCCGCGCGCGGTCTTGTCCGCGAAGAATCCAGCCGGCGCCGCCGAACATTTGCTCCGACACTTCCGGCCAATGTTCGAAGCCTGTCCGGAACAATGTGGCCGGGCAATCGGCCGGGCGGTGATTCCAGAGTGATGATGAGGGCGGCCGGTTGCACTCCAGCGCCGCGCCCAGTGAATCCGCGTCGCTCAATCCAGCCGCTTCACGCGGACGTTCCGGTAACGAACGATGCTTTTGGGATCGTGCGCCTGGAACGCAAAGGTCCCCTCATTCAACTTGCGCGTGAATGGATTTCCCGGCTGTGCGCCCGCAGGTTCCGTGTATTCCAGCACGAGGATTCCATTGATGCGCACGGTCACGCGATTGTCTTTCACCATGATGTGCTGGGTCCACCATTCGCCATCGCGCGCCGGCGTGTGGCCCAGGTTGACGAGATCGTAGAGGCTGCCAGTGCGTTTGTAGTCGCTGCCGCTGACGTTGACCTGCGATTCGAAACCAGCGGTGGGCCAGCCGGTCTCCTGATATTTCGTATGGAAGTAGATGCCGCCATTCGAATTGGTTTCAGTCATCACCTCAACCTTGAGTTCGAAATTCCGGAAGGGCTTTTCATCGCCGACGTAAAACAGATGACAGCGCCCGCCGCGCGTCACCATCGCACCGTCTTCGATCTTCCACGTGTTCGTATTCTCCGTGGCCATTTTCCAGCCATCGAACGTTTTGCCGTCGAACAGGCTGGTAAATCCCTCTTCCACCTGGGCCGAACAGAGTTGAAGCGAAGCGAAAACCGCCGCGGTGAAAACGCATTGAAGTTTCATGCACCGCACGGTAGCGAGCCGCCGCGGAAAGGCAAGCGACGCGGTTTCGGCGCGAACCCGGCTTCGATGGAAATGGAGGGAAACATTCGGCAGGCGACATCGACTTCGAACATCGAATCCGGAACCGGGAATGCCCTGTTCTTGGATGCGAGCGCTAAATGTCCGTTTGGATGTCCCCCGCGCCCTTGCAGCCCTTGACCTCTCGATGGCTTTCAAGCAACAGTGGCGCATGTATCGCATCATCGGAGCCGATGGCAAGGAGTATGGCCCGGTCACTCTGGAACAACTGCGCCAATGGGTTCAGGAGGGCCGCGCCAATGCCCAGACGCGCGTGCTGCCGGAAGGTGCCAGCGGTTGGACGGCTCTCGGCTCATTGCCGGAATTCACCGCGTCAGCTCCGGGCTCGTTTCCCAGTTCAGCCGGATCCGCGCAGCCGTTTTCCACTTATGAGGCCCCGCGCCGCACGCATCCACTGGCGATCGCCGGGCTGGTTCTGGGGATCGTTTCCCTGACCATCGGGATGTGCTGTTGCTATGGGCTGCCGATGAATTTGCTTGGCTTGATTTTCTCGCTGGTTGCCTGGAGCCAGATTCGAAATCAGCCGGATATTTACAATGGCGCCGGGCTGGCGATCGCCGGCACGATCACCAGCGCGTTCAGCCTGCTGCTGGCGGCGGGACTGACCGTGACGTTTGGAATTGGCGCGGTGATGGACGCGATGCGCGGTCAGCATTTTTGAACGTTTGATGACGAATCGTTTCCGATTGTGGATGGGCGTGGGAGCGGGAATCGCCGTGGCAGCTGTGGTTGCGGCGGTGCTGTTCCGCTTCAACCCGGCGCAGCATGGATTTTATCCCATCTGCCTGTTTCATCGTTTTACCGGATGGAATTGCCCGGGCTGCGGATCGTTGCGTGCCGTTCATCAACTGCTGCACGGCAATGTGATCGAAGCCCTCCGGCTGAATGCGCTGTTGGTGTCGTCAGTGCCACTCGGCGGCTGGCTGGCCTGGCGGTTGTGGCGGCAGCGACGGCGCAATGAAAACGGGCCGGTCATCCGGCCCTTATGGATCTGGATTTACGGTGCGGCGTGGCTGGTGTTTGGAATCGTGCGTGAACTGCCGCTGCCGTTGTTTGCGGTATCGCCGTGAAGTTAATCAAGGAAGTCAACTGAAGGAACGGAAGGATTGTATGTATAAAATCATCGGAGCGGATGGAAAAGCGTATGGGCCGGTAAGTGAACAGGAGATTCGCCTCTGGATTTCCCAAAGCCGCGTCAACGCCCAGACCCAGGTTCAGGCCGAAGGCACCCAGGAGTGGAAGCCGCTGGGCGCATTTCCGGAATTCGCCGATCTGCTCGCGCCCGCGGTCGCGCCGATTGCACCGTCGCTTCCGGGTGTCGCGGCCGCCAACCAGCGCGGCACCGCAGAGAAGGCCGTTAATGCTCCGGCGCTGGCATTGAAGATCCACGCCATCTTGCTGGCTGTGGGAACGCTTTTGGGATTTGCCCTGGCGTTCGCCATCGGCCGGGGCATCGACATCATTCCCGGGATTCCCGAAGACGTGAAAGCGCAAATGGTCAAAAACTTCTCTCTCGTTCAGACCATCCTTTCAACGCTGCTCAACCTCGCATTTGTGGGTCTGATTTTCGTGGGAGCATCGAAGTTGAAGGAATTGAAGAGCTATGGCTTGGTGATGACGGCAGCGATTCTGGCGATGCTTCCGTGTTCCTTCTGCTGCATCATCGGCCTGCCCATTGGGATTTGGGTGTTGGTCGTCATGAACCAGCCCGATGTGAAATCGCAGTTCAACTGAGAACGCAATGTATAAAATTGTCGGAGCTGACGGCAAAGAATACGGACCCATTGACGCGACGCAATTGCGTCAGTGGATCGCGGAGAATCGCGCGCGTGGCGAAACGTTGATCCAACGCGAAGGGGAATCGGATTGGAAGCCGCTCTCCTCATTTCCGGAATTTGCCGACCTGTTCGCTTCGACAGGTGCCAGTCCTTCGGCCGGTTCAACCACCTCAGCGCCGCCTCCCCCGCGGGCCGGCGATCCAAATCAACTCGTCGCGGCGGCGCTCGCCCGGGGAGTCCGTATCGATGCCATGTCGTGCCTCGGTCGCGGCTGGGATTTGGTGATGAACCGCTTCTGGCTCAGCGTGGGTGTGGGCGTCGTCTGCACCGTGATCAGCAATGTGCCGCTGCTCTGTGGCCCGGCTTACACCTGCCTCTTCTGGTTCTTCCTGCGTCAGCTGCGTTCGGGAAATCAGGCAAAGTTCGAAGACGCCTTTGAGCCATTCAGCGCCGTGTTGCTCCAAAGCTTCCTGGCGGGCGTGGTCGTCACCATTCTGCTCACGATCGGATTCGCCTTGTGCATCATTCCCGGTCTCATCTTCGGCGCGTTGTGGGTGTTCACCTGGCCGTTGCTGATGGATAAGCGTCTGGATTTCTGGCCTGCCATGGAAGTCAGCCGCTGCGTGTTGTGGCCGCACATCTGGAGCGTGCTCTGGCTGTGGGTGCTGTCGCTGCTGCTGCTGATCGCCGGGTTGCTGTGTTGCTACGTGGGTCTGTTCGTGGCGATGCCGGTCATCGCTGCCGCCCATGCCTGCGCCTACGAAGATTTCTTTGGCAACCCAGCTCTGCCGAAGCCTGCGGGCGTTTGAACGGTTCGAAACCTCTTTCCAAATCGGCAATTGGAAATCGCCAGTCGGCAATCTCAATACTCGCGATACTTCTGCGCGATCGGGAACCGTCGCCCCACACCGAACGCTTTCGACGTCACTTTCAATCCTGGTGCGGCCTGGCGGCGTTTGTATTCGCTCAGGTCCACCAGCTTCAAGACGCGTTTAACCGTGGCTTCGTCGAAACCGGCTGCGATCAGCTCCGGCGCGGAGAAACCTTGCACCAGGTATTTCTCCAGAATGGCATCGAGAACCTCATAAGGCGGCAGCGAATCCTGATCCGTCTGGTTCGGCCGCAACTCCGCTGACGGCGCCTTCGTGATCGACGCGTCAGGAATCACTTCGCCGTTGCGATTGATCCATCGCGACACGCGATAAACCATCTGCTTCGGCAGATCGTTGATCACGGCGAGCCCGCCGCACATGTCGCCGTACAGCGTGCAATAACCGACAGCCGTTTCGCTCTTGTTGCCCGTCGTGAGCACCATTGATCCGAACTTGTTCGACATCGCCATCAGCAATAATCCGCGTGTGCGCGCCTGGATGTTTTCCTCCGCGAGATCTTCCGGACGGCCGGCGAAGACGCCACGCAGTTGCTGTTTCGCAGCTTCAAAGATCGGCTGAATCGGGATCGCGTCGTACTGAATTCCCAAATGACGCGCCAGGATCTCGGCATCGTCCAAACTGCCTTTCGAGGAATAAACCGAAGGCAGCGAAATGCCGCGGACGTTTTCCTTGCCTAAAGCCTCCACGGCGATGACCGCCGTGAGCGCGGAATCGATGCCGCCGCTCAAGCCGAGCAGCGCCGATTTGAACCCGCATTTGTGGAGGTAATCGCGCGTGCCGAGGACGAGCGCTTTGAAGACCTTTTCCTCGTCCGCAATCTCCGCCACGGCCACCGGCGCCGTAGCCGTGAAATCCACCAGCAGGAAATCCTCTTCGAACATTCTGCCCGCGGCTATCACGCTGCCTTGGGCATTGATCGCGAGGCTGGCGCCATCGAAGACGAGTTCATCGTTGCCGCCAACCAGATTGCAGTAGAGCACCGGACAATGCGACGAACTGGCAAGCAACGTGAGCATCCGCTGGCGCAGATCGTTCTTTCCCAGATGCCACGGCGATGCGGACACGTTGACGATCATCTGCGCGCCGGCATTGATCAGGGCCGTGGCGGGATCGATGCGATAACGGCGTTCCTTCCAGAAATCTTCGTCGTTCCAGATGTCTTCGCAGACGGTCAGGCCGATCTTGATTCCGTTGAATTCGACCGGGAGATTCTGTTCCGCCGGATCGAAATAACGGTCTTCGTCGAAGACATCGTAAGTCGGCAGCAGGGTTTTATTGCGCGTGGCCACGATGCGTCCGTTTTGAAGCAGCGCCACGGAATTCGTGAGGCCGCGGCCCGCATGCAATTCGCTCCGGCCGACATAACCCACGACGAGGCCGGTTTTATTCGTGATCTTCGCCAGCCGTTCGAGCGTTTCGAGATTGGCGGAAACAAAACTGTGGCGCGTGAGCAGGTCGCGCGGCGGATAACCGGTGATGGCGAGCTCGGGCAAGACCACGAGGTCCGCCCCCGCAGCCGCACCGCGCTGGTACGCTTCAACGATCCGGTGTTCATTTCCCTGAACGTCACCGACCGTCGTGTTAATCTGGGCCAAAGCGATTTTCATCATGTTTATCCGAGCGCTCGCCACGGCCGTTCAGCAGCCGTTTTGGGACAATCAATGCGCCCATGCTCGGAGAAACAGGGAGCGGGAACAATCCTGAAAGCTTGGCTGACGGGAAACGGGTCCGAAAGGGATGACGCGTGATGGTCGAAAACCTCAATACTTTGGCGGAGCGAATGACGCCAAACAATGGCAGTTCGGACAGCGATAAGTCTGTACGGCGTGCTGCTCTTTGCCGTCGATTTTTATTCCCGTCCACCACGAACGCTCGGGCTTTCCGGC
>CAMLLE010000043.1 GCA_946480555.1 uncultured Verrucomicrobia subdivision 3 bacterium | reverse complement strand
GCGCCAGAGGATGAATGGACCTTCGTGGCGTTGGTTGTCGAGGGACCGAATGCGAGCGTTTACGTCGGGAACACGAATGGGTTCACTTCCGCCAAGACCATCGATGCCGGCGGCATTCCTGATCCGGAAAATGGCGGTTACATGACGATCGTCAACTCGACCACTTTGGGCGAGTCCAACCTGCGCCTCGGTGTCGGCCGCACTCCGATCCCTTGGGCCGACGATGGGAACGGTGCCCCATGGACGTCTTACGGCGGAACCTGGAGCGACATTGGCATCTTCTACCAAGCACTCACGGAAAGCCAGATCAAGGGCCTCTTCCTCGCTGCTGGTGCTGGACGTTGGATGGAAGGCATCACGGATGAAATGGGGAACCTGATGCTGAACTGGATCTCTGGATTCACCCTGCAGCAGGCAGACAGCCTTACGGGTCCGTGGACGGATATCACGGATGCAACGCCGCCCTACAGCGTGGCGATTGCGAAAACAGGATCGAAATTCTATCGCATCAAACCGACGGCTCCGTAAGTAGAAATTGAATTTGCACGGCGGGTGTCCGAGGCAACTCTGGCACCCGCCTTTTTTGCGTCTGAAACCGGCGGAGACGGGCTCCGTCAGGATCGCAAAAATGGCCCATGATCTGTTGCCCGGTTCCTTGGCCATCGCCGGAGCCAATGCCGGGAGAAAAGGCAATCAGTGAGCCAGCGGTCCGGTTGAGCAACCGGCGTCGAAAACAATTGTCCTCGTTTGCTGTCGAAACACCATTGAGGTAGGCTGAACCAGAAATTCCTTTCTGAAAGCCGAATAGTGAAAACTGATGACAACCCATCCTCGCGGAATCGAGCTAAAAGAACTCCCGTGAGTATTACTGTAGCGATTGTGGAGGACGATGCACCCGCCCGTGCGATTCTGACCGAATGGATTTCTGGCACGCCCGGCTTTCAATGTGTGGGAGTTTTTGAAAATGCAGAAGCTGGGCTGGCCCAGCTGCCAAAGCTGAAGCCTTCGGTCGTGCTGATGGATATCAACATGCCCGCGATGAACGGCATTGAATGTGTTCGACGCCTCAAACCGCAGATGTCTGACACGCAGTTCATGATGCTCACCGTGTATGAAGATCCCGATCACATCTTCAAGGCGCTCTCCGCTGGCGCCAGCGGATACCTGCTCAAGCGCACTCCACGCGCCGAATTGCTCGCGGCCATCGCAGACATTTATTCCGGCGGTTCCCCGATGAGCAGCAACATTGCCCGCAAGATCGTGCAATCGTTTCAGCGCTTCAGCGGCCCTTCTTCCAAGGAACCGGATAATCTTTCTCCCCGCGAACGTGAAGTCCTGGAACTTCTTGCGCGCGGCTATCTCTACAAGGAGATTGCGGACACCCTGCACATCAGTGTTCCGACCGTGAACGCTCACATTCGGCGCATATACGAAAAGCTGCACGTTCGCTCACGCGCGCAAGCTGTGGCGAAATACACGCACATTCCCAACGCAGCGGCCTGAGCTTGCCCGGAACCTTCAACGCCGTTTCGCAGCGAACAGCGAATTCTCCAATCGAATGCCTGGCACGCCGGACAGCCGCGATTGGACTGTTCAGCCTGCCTCCAACGCAGACAGACTTCTGCCGCACAACACCCATGCCCTTCGTCCTTGAGGACGGCCTCACCAGGCGCCGTATTCCGAAATGCGAACTGGGGCAAAGAAGAGTGACGCTTAAGCGACCAGTGGGTGCAGCTCGGCTGGGTGCTCTTTGTGCTGGGATTCGAAAGTGGTGCCCCGGCACGGACTTGAACCGTGAACCAATTGATTAAGAGTCAACTGCTCTGCCAATTGAGCTACCGAGGCAACCGGTAGGGCGCAAAAGATTGTCGGAAGCGAGGGGTTTGTCAATCCAACAGCTGGCCAAATTTGATGAACGCGGTACAACGCGGCGGCGTTTTCATTCCTCGTAGTTTTTCGGAAATCTTCGGCCGCAATCTCCTACAGTGTCACCCGCCTTCTGCGGCAGGACTTCACCCACTTCCTGATGCCGGAAACAGAGGAATACGCTGGAAATCGCATTATGGGAACCTGCGTTGTACCTCACGCTCAGGAGTGTCGTGTCTCCTGGCCGACTGCGCCGGACAGGAGCCTCGTCAGCCCTGCATCCGCGGAGCAGATTCATGACCTGTTTGAAAAGCACGCCGCGGCGTCGCCCAGCTCAATCGCGGTGGCCTTTGAAGAACGCACCAACACTTACTGCGAACTAAACGCCCGGGCAAATCAGGTGGCGCACTTCCTCCGGAAACGTGGCGCGGGAGCCAACCGCCTGGTTGGCGTGCGCGTGGAACGCTCCATCGACATGATCGTTGGCATTCTCGGCGTGCTTAAGGCCGGTGCCGCTTACTTGCCGATCGACCCGGCTTATCCGGCCGAGCGTCAGAAGATGATCCTGGAGGACGCGCGCGTCCCGCTCGTGCTCACGCAAAGCCACCTGCCGACGCTCGATTTCCAGGGCGAAGTCCTGCCACTCGATTCGGAATGGTTCAAGGGCGAATCCCCTGAAAACCCAAAAAGAGATTCGGCCAGCGAGACGAATCTCGCTTACACGATCTACACATCGGGTTCGACCGGCAAACCAAAGGGCGTCCTCGTTACCCATGCGAACCTTTTGCATTCCACAACCGCGCGCTTCGAATTCTATCCCCAACGCGTGGAAAAGTTCCTTCTCCTTTCGTCGCACGCCTTCGACAGTTCCGTCGCCGGCATTTTCTGGACACTGTCGCAGGGTGGAACGCTTGTGTTGCCGCACGAATATTCGCACCAGACCGGCACTGAAATTGCCGATCTGATTTCGCGCCACGGCATTTCGCATCTGCTTTGCCTGCCCTCGCTCTATGCGGTGTTGCTGGACCAGTTCAATGCGCTCGGCACCCTGCGAACGGTGATCGTTGCCGGGGAAAGCTGCCCGGCGGCACTGGTGGAACGCCATTACACGCTGCTGCCGAACACCGCCCTTTATAACGAATACGGGCCCACGGAAGCCACGGTCTGGAGCACGGCGCATCGCTGTGAACCCCGCCCGGGCGCCCGCACGGTGCCGATCGGAAAACCCATCCCAGGAACACGCGTTCACATTCTCGACACGCACCGGCATCCGGTTTTGAACGGTGCGAGCGGCGAGATTTTCATCGGCGGACCGGGAGTTTCCCGCGGCTATCTCAACCAGCCTGAACTGAATTCACAGCGATTCGTTCCCGACCCGTTCAGTCCGGATCCCCAGGCGCGTCTCTACCGGACTGGCGATCTGGCTCGCTTTTTACCCGATGGAAACATCGAGTTCCTCGGCCGCCTGGATCATCAGGTGAAGATTCGCGGACATCGCATCGAACTGGAGGAAATCGAAGCCGTGCTGAAGCGACATCCCGCCGTGGCCGACGCCGCGGTGATCGTGCATGAAACGAACCGGATGCTGCCGATCAATGGTGACACCGGACAGCTTCTGCTGCGCCGGCTTTCGGGAATGGATCTGCTGCAGGCGGAACGCTTGCTGGATGAAGTGACACAAACATCGGCCGCAGAACAGTCGATTGAACCAGCATCGCCATCGGAGAAAGCTTCCCCGGATTCTTACGTGCGGCAGTCCCCGGAATTTGAAGTCGCCATTTCCATCCGGCTGCCAGATTTCATTCAGCCGCCGCGGGCTTCGCAGCGCACGTGGCTGCTCAACCGGACGATTGACGAATTTGAAGCGGACATTCGCTCGCTGGATTCGCAGGCAAAGGACTTTGTCCCTGGCGCTGAGACGGCGATCACTTACTCCGAACTGGACCGCTCGCAGGCGGAACTTTCGGAACAGGAAATTCTGGAGGACTGGCATATCCCGCTGATGCGGGCGATGGCAGGCGCGGTCACGGCTTCGCATGGCGACCTCCTGGAGATTGGCTTTGGACGTGGCATTGCTTCCACGTTCCTGCAGGAAGGTGGCATTCGCTCGCACACGATCATCGAATGCAACACTTCCGTCATCGCGCGCTTCTTTGAACCGTGGCGTGCCAGACACGCAGACCGCGATATTCGGCTCGTTCGCGGCAAGTGGCAGGATGTAATTGGAAGCCTGGGGCAGTTTGACGGGATCTTTTTCCAGACATACCCGCTGAACGAACAGGAATTCGTTGAATATCTTTCGCGCAGTGTCGTGTTCGCCGAACACTTCTTTCCGGTGGCGGCGGCGCATCTCAAACCGGGCGGAGCGTTCACGTATCTGACTCATGAAATCGATTCGCTCAGCCGCCGGCACCAGCGATTGATCTTTCAGCATTTTCGTTCACTGCAGACCAGTGTTGAACGCCTCTCGCTGCCGGACAATTGCCGCGACCTGTGGTGGTCAAACTCCATGGTTGTCGCCACTGCCATCAAATAACCTATGACTCTCGCGGACCGGATTCGCACTCTCACGCCGCAGCAGCGCCGGCGGCTGCTGGAACGCCTCAGCGCCCTTGAAGATGCCAGCGGCGCGCAGAAGGAACTTGTCGCGTATGTGATGTTCCGTTCCGGAATGGGCACGCCGGTGGAGGAGCTTCGCCGTCACGCGGCCACGCAACTGCCTGAATTCATGGTGCCGCAGCACATCGTTCCCCTGCCCGCACTCCCGCTGCATCCGAATGGAAAGGTGAATCGCCAGGCCCTGCCGGAACCTGAAAGCGCCCTTGCGAAAACACCGGAACCCGCGCGTGTGCCAAACGAAACGGAGTCCCGGCTGGCGCGGTTATGGAGCGACGTGCTGCACGTGGAGAACGTTGGATTGGACGACAATTTTTTCCAGCTGGGTGGACATTCCCTGCTCGCACTTCAGTTGATGGCGCGCGTGCGGGAAGCGTTCAAAGCCGATCTCCCGATCAAGGCCCTGTTCAGTTCACCGACGATCACAGGCCTCGCACACGCCATCGATAGCCACAGCTGCGCAAACGGGCCAATCCGCCGAATCACGCGTCGCGACAATCCCGGTTCACCCAGCCGCATTTGATCTACCATGCCAGACACGGACACATTGAATCCCGCGGCCCCACAGCGCTTGGGCGTTGAAGACGAACGTCAGCTCTGCCCGCTCTCTTTCGCACAGGAACGACTCTGGTTTCTCGATCAACTGCAACCTGGCAGTGCGGCATACAACCTCTCTCAAGCCTGGCGGATCGAAGGCGCCCTGGACCATGGGAAGTTTGAGTCGGCGGTGAACGCGGTGGTGAAACGGCAGGAAAGCCTTCGCACCACGTTCAGCCGCGTGGAAGGCAGACCAGCCGTGGTGATCTCCGCGTTCCAGCCCACCGCAATTCCAATCACGGACCTCAGCACCCTTGCTGATCCCGAGAGCGAGCTTGCCGCGCGCCTCAGCGCCGCGGCGGAACGCCCGTTTCACCTGCACGATGGGCCACTCTTCCTCGTTGAACTTTACCGCCTCTCTGCCCGCCAGCATGTGGTGCTGTTTGCGCTGCATCACATCATCGCCGATGCGTCGTCGTTTGAGATTCTCCGGCGCGAGGTTACCGACTTTTACTCGGCAGCCTGTGAGAACCGCGAAACGGCCGCGCCCGAACTTCCGATTCAATACCTGGATTTCGCTCACTGGCAGCGCGAGCAATTCAACGTCGAAAGGCTGCAAAGGGACATCGCTTTCTGGCGCGGCTACCTCGGCGGCGAGCTTCCGCAGCTTGAACTGCAGAGGAGCAATCCTGCGGGCACGGCGTCCAATCGCGGGGCAACCGAACCTTTCGCACTCTCCCTCGAACTCACGGAACGACTTCGCGGGATCGCACAGCGCGAAGGCGCCACGTTGTACACGGCATTGCTCGCCGGCTTCACGGCGTTGCTCCACCGGCTTACCGGCCAGCGTGATTTCGTGATCGGCGCACCGATCTCGGGCCGCGATCAAACTGAGACCGAGAACCTCATCGGCTTCCTTGTGAACACCCTTCCGCTGCGCACGGCGGTGACCGGAAACCCAACCTTCACTGAACTGCTGCGCCTGGTGCGCGATTCAAGCTTCAGTGCCTTCGCGCATCACGAGACCCCGTTCGACGAGATCGTGAAGGCGGTGCAGCCAGATCGCGCCAATGGGCAGAATCCGCTCTTTGAAGCGGTCTTCGCGCTCAACAGCGGCTTCCGCTCGGAGTGGACGTTCGGCCCGCTGCGCGCCAGCGTCATCGACGTTCCGAATTGCACCGCGAAGTTCGATCTCACTTTTTTGCTGGAGGAATCGCAGCATGGCATCAAGGGCCGGCTCGAATACAAAACCGACCAATTCGAACCGGATTCCGCGAAACGTTTCCTCCAGCACTTTCAATTGCTCCTGGGCAGCGCGGCTGAAAACCCGCTGCGGCGCGTCTCCGAATTGCAGCTGCTCACCGGGGAAGATTTGGATCGATTGAGCGCCTGGAATGACACGACCACCGATTACGAACGCGACCTGACGATTCACGCCTCGTTTGAAGTGCAAGCCGCCCGGACGCCAGACGCGGTGGCGTTGGAACGCGGTTCGCAACGGTTCACCTACGCGGAGCTGAACGCCCGCGCGAATCACCTCGCTTCGAAGCTGAAAGCCGCAGGTGTCGGACCGGACACGCTCGTCGGGCTCGCGCTGGAACGCTCGATCAACCTCATCGTCGCGACCTTGGGAATTTTGAAGGCTGGCGGCGCCTACGTCCCGCTGGACCGCACCTATCCGCCCGAACGGCTGTCGTCGATGATTCGCGAAACACGCCTGAAGATCATCGTCTCCGATGACGCATTCGAGAATCTCGCCGCATCAATGAACGGAGAGTTGGAGCCTGTCCGTTTCGTTCGCGTTGAAGATGAAATCGGCGGCAGCGATTTTGAGGCGAATCAGCCGGGCGGCGCTTCTGCCGGGAATCTGGCTTACGTCATGTTCACTTCCGGTTCCACCGGCACGCCGAAGGCAGCGGCAATTCCGCACCGCGCGGTGGTCCGGCTCGTTCGCAATACCAACTACGCCACATTCACACCGGAAGATGTCTTTCTTCAACTCGCGCCCGTGTCGTTTGACGCCGCGACCCTCGAGATTTGGGGTGCGCTCCTGAATGGTGCGAAGCTCGTGATTCCACCGCCGCAGATGCCTTCGCTGGAAGAACTCGGCCGTTGGATTTCGGAGAATCGCGTTACCACCCTCTGGCTCACGGCGGGACTCTTCCATCAGATGGTCGATCATCGATTGGAATCCCTGCGCGGAGTGCGGCAACTGCTCGCCGGCGGCGATGTCCTGTCGGTGCCGCACGTTCAAAAAGTTCTGAGCGAATTGCCGGAATGCCAGCTGATCAACGGTTACGGTCCCACCGAAAACACGACGTTCACGTGCTGCTATCGTGTGCCGAAGGATTGGCCGGGTGGACGCTCGGTGCCCATCGGGAAGCCGGTCAGCAACACGCGCGTCCATGTGCTCGATGCGCAGCTGCAACCCGTCCCGATCGGATTTCCCGGCGAGCTTTACGCGACCGGCGATGGGCTGGCGCGCGAGTATCTCGGCCAGCCGCGGCTCACGCGGGAAAAGTTCATCGATTGGGAAGTGCCATCCAGTAATGAATCGTCTGCAAATCTGGACCGCGCTGCTCCCGACTCTGCGCCGCCAACCCGCCGCGAACGCCTCTACCGCACTGGCGACCGCGTTCGCTGGCTCGCCGATGGGACGCTCGAGTTCCTCGGCCGCATGGATCAGCAGTTGAAGATTCGCGGCTTCCGCGTTGAGCCGGCGGAAATCGAAGCCACGCTGATGGAACACCAGAACGTGCGCCAGGCAATCGTCGTCATGCGCCCCGCGTTGAATGGCGAGCGCCAGCTCGTGGCTTACGTGATTCCGGACGGTGCAGCTGATTTCAACGAGCAACTGCTTCGCGATTTCCTGGGCGAGAAGCTTCCCGCATACATGGTCCCAGCCAGGCTCGTTCCGCTGGATTCGTTTCCGCTCACACCGAACGGCAAAGTCGATCTGCGGACTTTGCCTGCGCCCCGTTCCGAATTGCCGCAAAAGGACTACGTCGCACCGCGCAACGCCACGGAAGAGACGCTTTGCCGCATCTGGCAGGAACTGCTCGGGCGAAACGGCTTCGGTGTGACCGCCAATTTCTTTCAGCTTGGCGGCCATTCGCTGCTCGTCACGCAAATGATTTCTCGAATCGCGAAAGCCTTCAGCACCGAACTGCCGGTGCGGGCGGTTTTCGAAACCCCCACCGTGGAGGGATTGGCCAGCCGGCTCGTCGGAAACCCTGACGCTCAAACCGTCGCGCCAGCCATCACGCCGCGTCGGCGCCACCGGACCGAAGCGCAGCAACTCCTGACGCGGATCACCGAATTGTCCGATGCCGAAGTTGAATCATTCCTTTCCCGTTCGAAATGACTCCTTTTGTACCATGAACCTGGTTTCCCGCTCAGCTTCAGAAAACCACATGCTCGACCGTCGCGCGCAGCTTGAAGCCCAGCTGCGCGAGGCCAGCTCGCTGCCCGAATCCGTCCCGCTCTCATTCGCCCAGCAACGACTTTGGGTGCTCGATCAACTGGAGCCCAACAGCGCGCTTTACAACGTCCCGCTGGCGCTTGAGCTCACTGGCGAACTGGACGTGCCGGCCCTTGAGAAGGCGCTCAATCAACTCGTCCTTCGTCATGAGGTTCTCCGCACGCGGTTCGAATCCACCGAAGACATGCCGGTGCAAGTCGTGGAAGAGACAGGACAGGCCATCGTCGTCTTCCAGGAACTCACACACCTTTCTTCCGACACTCGCGACAAGGAAGCCGGGCGGTTGATGCGCGAGGAAGTCAATCGGCCATTCGATCTCAGCACCGGGCCGTTGATGCGGGTGCTGTTGCTCCGGCTCGAATCGAAGCGCCACTGGCTGCTGCTGAACTTCCATCACATCGTTTCCGATGAATGGTCTCTCCGAATTTGCCTGCGCGAACTGACGTTGCTCTATGACGCCTTTCACCGAAGCCGCGTTTCTGGATTGCCGGAGCTGCCCATTCAATATGCCGATTACGCACTCTGGCAGCGCGAACGTCTCTCCGGCGGCCTCGCAGAAAAGCAGCTGGCTTATTGGCGCCAGCAATTGCAGGGGACGCCTGCACCGTTGGAACTGCCCACGGACTTCCCGCGTCCCGCGACGCCAGCATTCCGCGGTAAGACCATTTCGCGAACGCTATCCACGCGCTTGCACCGGAGTCTCAAGGATTTGGCCGGACGCAGCGGCACCAGCCTCTTCATGGTCCTGCTCGCCGCCTTCAAAGCGCTGCTGCATCGCTACACCCAGCAAACGGACATCGTAGTCGGCTCGCCCATCGCCGGGCGCAATCAAATTGAGACCGAGGATCTCATCGGTTTCTTCGTGAACACGCTGGTGTTGCGCACAGCGTTCACGGGCGATCCCGCGTTCTCGGACCTGTTGCGACGCGTCCGCGAAACAACACTTGGCGCGTACGCCAATCAGGATTTGCCCTTCGAACGGCTGGTCGAAGCGTTGCGCCCGGAACGGACGCTGAATCACAACCCTTTCACCCGATTGATGTTCGCCGTTCAGAATGGCGGCCTCGACAACTGCCCGTGGCCGGGCCTCAAGACACGCTTGCTCGATGTTCATACCGACACGGCGAAGTTCGATCTGACTCTCGTCGTCCAGGAATCGGAGAGCGGCCTCATAGCCCGCGCGGAATTCAATTCCGATCTGTTCCGTACCGAGACCGTCGAAGGCTGGCTCGGCCATTTCGAGACATTGCTGAATGGCATTGTGACCAATCCGGAGCAGCGTCTCTCCGAGCTACCGATGTTGACGGAAGCTGAACAGCGAACGCTCCTGTTCGACTGGAACGCCACGGCACGCAGTTATCCAGACGACCGCAGCATTCCGCAGCTTTTTGAGGCACAGGCGGAACGCACGCCGCAGCAAGTCGCGGTCAGCTACGGCAGCCAGACGATCGCGTATGCCGAACTCAACGCGCGCGCGAATCAGCTCGCACGGCACTTGGTGAAACTCGGCGTCGCTCCGGATGTCACCGTCGGGTTGTGCATGGAACGTTCGCCCAGCCTGATCGTTGGCATGCTGGCCATTCTCAAGGCAGGCGGCGCCTACGTCCCGCTGGATCCCAGCTACCCCAAGCCACGTCTGGCGCACATGTTGAACGATTCCCGGGCGGCGGTGTTGCTGACCCAGCATCGGCTGCTTAGCTACCTGCCCCGCAGCAACGCTCGGGTGGTCTGTTTCAATTCCGACTGGGATTTGATCACGAAGGAGAGCCGCGAAAATCTTCCCGCCCGGCCGCGCCCGGACAATCTCGCCTACGTGATGTACACCTCGGGTTCCACAGGCCAGCCCAAGGGCGTGGCGATCCCGCATCGCGCCATCGCCCGCCTGGTGCTGAACACAAATTATATTCAGCTCACCGCCGCGGACCGGATCGGACAGGCATCGAACACATCCTTCGATGCGGCTACCTTCGAAGTCTGGGGCGCGCTGTTGAATGGCGCCCGGCTGGTGGGCATCTCGATGGACGTGGCGTTGTCGCCCGCCGATTTCGCGCGCGAGTTGCGCGAGCAGCAAGTTTCCGTGTTGTTCCTTACCACCGCGTTGTTCAACCAGATCGCGGCAGACCAGCCCGACGCCTTTGCCCAAGTCCGCGTCGTAATGTTTGGCGGCGAGGCCGCTGACGCAAAGTGGGTCCGCGCCATTCTCCAGCATCGGCCAAAGCACCTGCTCCATGTTTATGGGCCGACCGAGAACACGACCTTTTCGACCTGGCATGAAGTGGATCAACTTTCGGAGAACGCCTGGTCAGTGCCGATCGGCCGTCCGCTCGCCAACAGCCAATGCTTCGTACTGGATGCGAACTTGAAGCCGGTGCCAGTCGGAGTGCCCGGCGAATCGCCACCTGGAGACACCGGGCCACCAGCGGGTGGCGGAGAGCATTTTCAGCAGCAGGTCCGCGTCGTCCTTCAGCGAGCCGCGGAAGAAGAGCACCATGACCCGCCGCATCGCGACAACAACCTGGGGGTTCATGTCATGGCTCCGCGCCTCAGGCCAGCGTCACGCCCCACCAAGGCGCCTTCTTCTCGCGGGGGTCGTACTCGATGTACCCGGCTTCCTCCGGAGCCGGCTCGAAGAAGTAGGC
>CAMLLE010000042.1 GCA_946480555.1 uncultured Verrucomicrobia subdivision 3 bacterium | reverse complement strand
GCTACCCAGAGACAGCGTTTCGATTCCAACTGCATCGTTCCGACTCAGGTGGCAGCACTGCCGGAGCCGACGCGCTCTCGCCGCATTTGTCAGTCAAACACTGACGCCAGAATCGGCATCACGCTGAATTCCTTCCCTGGGCGGAAGGGCGAAGGTGACGGCATGAAAACGTTGAGTGTTTTCCTCACTTTCGGCCTGCTCCTCGGCACGCATTTGCTCGCGGCGCAGATGCGCCGGGTCGGTTCTCTTCCGGCCTTGCAGCCCGCAAAACACCTCGTTCAGACCAACGCCCCGATCCATCACGTCCCATGAAGCTCCCCCGGAATTACAAGTTTTACGCTGGCATTGCGCTCGCGGTGCTCGGCCTGGCCGCCATTATCTTCGCCGTTTTCCATCAACCCGCCTGGGAAATCACTCGCGCGGAACTCAGCCAGCTGATCGAGAAGAAGCAAATCACGGAAGGCCGCGCGCTGCCGTCGCCATTCAACGGCATTTACCGTGTGGAAGGCACCGCGAAGGTCGATGGCAAAACGGAAAAGTTTTACGCCACCACCCATCTCAACGAAGCCGAAGCCAAAGCGTTGTTTGCGCAAAGCGCCGTGAAGATCGATGTGCCCGGCCAGGGCCGCGTGCAATGGGTGAACATTGTGTCCACGCTGATCATCGGCGGCCTTGTCATCACGCTGATCGTTTATCAAACGAGCATCGGCAAAGCGAAAAGCTCACAGGTGAAGGAGCGTCCCAATATCCGCTTCAAAGACGTGGCCGGCATTGAAGAAGCCAAGGCCGAAGTGCAGGAGGTCGTGGATTTCCTGCGCAATCCGGCCAAGTACCAGAAACTTGGCGGCAACCTGCCCAAGGGTGTGCTGCTGATCGGCCCGCCCGGAACCGGCAAGACGATGCTGGCAAAGGCGATCGCATGCGAAGCGAACGCCAGCTTCTTCAGCGCGCATGGCAGCGATTTCAATGAAGTGTTTGTCGGCGTCGGCGCCAAGCGCGTGCGCCAGCTGTTCCGCCAGGCGGCGAAGAACAAGCCCGCGATCATTTTCATCGACGAGATCGATTGCGTGGGAAAGAACCGCAAGTTCGACACGCACGGAGAACATCAGCAGACGATCAATGCGTTGCTTGCATCGATGGATGGCTTTCAAAGCAGCCAGGGCATCGTGGTTGTGGCCGCTACGAATCGCGCCGAGGATCTGGACGATGCGCTTACGCGTCCGGGCCGGTTCGATCGCAAAGTGTTCGTGCCATTTCCTGATATGAAGGGCCGCCGCGCCATTCTCTCAACGCATGCCGAGGGCAAACCGATTGCGGATGAAAAGGCCCTGGACTTGATCGCGCAAACCACGCCCGGAATGTCCGGCGCAGATCTCGCGAACCTGATCAATGAAGCTGCCATTCTTTGCGCGCAGCAAAACAGCAGCGCGATCACGCTGATCGAACTGGAATCGGCGCGCGACAAAGTGCGGTTCGGCAAGGAACGCAAATCGATGGTTCTCAAGCAAACCGAGCGCGAGATGGTCGCCTACCATGAAGCAGGCCACACCATTGTTCACCTGAACACCAGCACGCTTCCGCCGCTTTACAAAGTGAGCATTGTGCCGCGCGGGCAGGCGCTGGGCGTCACCACGCTGTTGCCGGACGAGGATCAGAACCTGCAGAGCAAGCAGTTTCTGCTGGAAGAATTGCTGGTGCTCATGGGCGGGCGAGCGGCGGAAAAGACCTTTTACGGCTGCACCACGAATGGCGCGGGCGGCGACCTGGACATGGCGCGGCGGATTGCGCGCAACATGATTCACAACTGGGGCATGGGCGAACGGCTCTACTACGAACCGGAAAAGCAGGACGCGGAAATTGAGATCAACCGCCTGCTGGAAACCGCCGATCGCGACGCGCATGACATCATCCAGGCGCAGCGCGCGAACACCGAGAAGCTCGCGAAAGCCTTGCTCGCGCGGGAAACGCTGACGCGAGAGGAAGTGCTTGGTCTGCTGGACATGGCTGAACCGCCGAAACCAGTGGAAGCAGTGGCCGCGTAGGTGCAGGCGCACATTCCGTTTTGAAATCCCGCACGCCATCTGGTGTGCGGGATTTTTTGTCTCATGCAAAGCGTCCGCTCAGAAGATTTTCTTCCCGATGAAAATGCCCACTGCGAGCAGGATCACGCAGACGGCGAGGAACAGGAAGAACAGGAATTTGGCGATGCTGGCCGCTGCCCCGGCGATTCCGGTGAACCCGAGCAATGCTGCGAACAGTGCGATCACGAAGAACACGGCTGCCCACCTCAGCATAGCGAGCCCTCCGAATTCAAGGTTGAGACATTCTTCATGCCGATAAGCTACGTCGCGGCAGGCGAAGATGCGCTGGGGATTCTTCCCCGGTTCGAAGACACGGTTGACAACGAGGACGCGCGCGAATGCCTTAAGCATCAAGGGAATCAAAGGATGACCGCCCGGCCGCCACGTCGATCTTGATGTCCCGGATACGAGCAGGCATTTTCGCGTCACGAAGCGCTGCCGATACATAACCAACAACAACAAGATCGCCTATTACCTGGCGAGCTACGCGCGTCTCTTTTTACCGCGTCGTCTGGGCGCCCCGCGTACGCAGCCGGTGTTGACCGCCCCTGAAGAGAATGCGATTCAACGCCGCCTGAACTACTACCTGGGCTCACCCGCGGCTTGGGACTGCCGGGATGTCGAGCGGTGGACAACGATCGGGCACCTTCTGAAAGAACGTCGAAACGTCTATTTTCACGACCTCTACCGCTATGCAAGGCATCATCCAGACTCGATGAAGCTGTTGTACCGCTTCGGCGACGTGCGGAGATGCCAGAAGCTTCCCACCGTGGTCAAAAGCCGTCCGATAGGTCAATGCACCTCGTCCGTGCTGTTCAAACTCAATACCGTCCGCCATTTCCGTTTTGTGGAGGACCATGTGCCGTTCGAGGCGAAGAAGCCGATGGTGGTCTGGCGCGGCGGTGCATACAAAGAGAACCGCAAAGGCGTGCTCCGCGAGTTTGGCTCCCATCCGCTTTGTGACATCGGGCATGTCGGGCGCACCCCATCGAACATTTGCGACAAGTCCTATTTGTCGATTCCGGATCAGCTCAGGTATCGCTTCATTCTCAGTCTGGAGGGCAATGACGTGGCCACCAACCTGAAGTGGATTCTCTCGTCAAACTCGCTCTGCCTGATGCCGCGTCCGAAATTCGAGACATGGTTCATGGAGGGCACTCTGGTTCCCGGAAAACATTACGTCGAACTGCGGGACGACTTCGCCGATCTGGTGGAAGCGGTCACCTTCTACAACCACCACGTGGCGGAGGCGGAGGCCATCATCCGCAACGGCCACGAATACGTGCGCCAGTTCCTCAACCCCAGCCACGAAGACCTGCTCTGCCGGCTCGTTCTGGAATCCTACTTCAAGCATACCGGCCAGAACGTGTAATCCCCGGCTTCGGCGATTTTCCGAATTCGCAAACCGGAATCCGGATTCGCGGAAGCCTCAACGGGGCCGCCAGCTTTACGCCAGTGCGGGCTTGTCGGTTTGGCCCCTGCCCGCTAGCGTCACGCGCCATGCAAAAGCTCAGCGCCATTGTCACCTGCTTCAACGAAGAAGCGAACATTGGTGATTGTTTGCGCAGCCTGCATTTCGCGGACGAAATTCTCGTCGTCGATTCCTTCAGCACCGATCGCACCGTGGAACTTGCGCGCCCGCTCGCGACGCGCCTGCTCCAGCACGAATACGAAAACCCCGCGCGCCAGAAAAACTGGGCCATCCCGCAGGCGGCACATGAATGGGTGCTGGTGCTGGATTCAGATGAGCGGGTGACTCCGGAACTTGAGGAGGAGATCCGGGCCATCCTGCGCCAGCCGCAGTTCGACGGTTATTGGATTCGCCGCCGCAATTTCTTCTGGGGCCGGGAAATCAAGCATGGCACGTGGAGCACAGACAAAGTGCTTCGGCTGTTCCGGCGCGACGTCGGCCGCTATGAGGACCGCGAGGTGCATGAAGAAATTGAAATCAGGTTTGCGACCGGTATTTGCCGCGAACGCATGCTGCACTATTCGTATCGGGGCGTGGATGATTACCTGAGAAAGGTGACGCGCTATGGCGGCTGGGGTGCGAACGACGCGGACCGTCGCGGCCGGGAAGGTTCTGCCTGGAGAATTTTTGCGCACAGCACCGGGCACTTTCTAAAATCCTACATTCTGAAGCAGGGTTTTCGCGATGGAGCGCCCGGACTGGCGATCGCCTACATGGAGGCGTACCACGCATTTTTCAAATACGCGCGGCTTTACGAACTTCAGAACATTTCCAGAAAACCCTGAGGGATGCTTTATTATTTTCAGATCGACCACGGCAATTTTGGTGACGAGCTGAACCCGTGGCTGTGGTCGAAGCTCGCGCCAGAATTGTGCGATGCCAGCGATCCACGCTTGTTTCTGGCCATCGGAACCATCCTGGACGCGCGAGTGCCGCGTGAACCCCGCAAGTTCGTCTTCGGCTCAGGCTGCGCTCCAGAGGCGGAAGTCGCGATTGATGAACGGTGGAAGTTTTACGCGGTTCGCGGACCGCGCACGGCTGCGAAGCTCGGATTGGTTCCCGAATGCGCCGTGGCCGATCCCGCGATTTTGATCCGGCAACTCGCGGCGCCGCGTCCGGCCGCTCAATATCCGGCCGCCTTCATGCCACATCATCAGAGCACTCTCTCGGCGGACTGGCAGCGGCTTTGTGCCGAGGCGGGAATTCATTTTCTCGATCCACGCAAATCCGTGGACGAAGTCCTGGCCGAGCTGCTGCGAACGGAGTTGTTGCTGACCGAAGCCATGCACGGGGCAATTGTGGCGGACGCGCTGCGCGTGCCTTGGATTGCTGTGCGACTGTACCCGCAGTTCGTTGAATTCAAATGGCGGGATTGGGCGGAGTCGCTCGGGATCGATCTGCGGCTGCACGACGTGCCGCCAATCTTCGAGTCGGACTTTCGCCAGGGCAAAACCTGGTTGCAGGCAGTCAAACGATCAGTCGCAAACCTTGGCGTTGGGAAAGCCAAATGGAAGCGCTACAGCGTGGGCGCCACTTCGAAAAAACATCGAACGGCCACGTTGGAGCAATTGCGGGCATTGGCGAAGAACGTTCAACCGCAACTCAGCTTGGAATCGAAATTGAAGTCCGCCGAATCCCGGTTGGGAGAAATTCTCCAGGCCTTGCGAGCTGACTGGCGAAACGGGACGCGTTCATGAAGCTGCTGCTCCTGCCCCAGCGCGGAGCTTACGGCCGGCGCGACTTGATCCTGTACCGGCATTTGACCGCGGCGGGCATCGAACCGTTGTTCATCTACGACACGGCCGCGCGCGATCATACGTTGAATGGCGAGACCTTGCCACGGCAGGTGATCCCCATGCGCGGGCGGTTTGACATTGCCTCAATCCTCCAGCTGCGGCGCGTTGTGCGTGGTTTTGCACCAGACATTATTCACGCTTACACGGCCAAGGCGGGCTGGCTGGCAGTGGCGGCGCAATGGCCAATCAAGCACGCCAGGCTGGTCCTCTATCGCGGCGCCATTCGCAACCTCAACCGGTGGAGCCCCTCCGACCGGTTGCTGTTCTTCAGCCGCTGGGTGGACGGTTACGAGTGCATCTGCCAGGCGGTGGCCGATTCCCTGGCGGCGCAAGGCGTCAGGTCGAACCGTTCGCAGGTGATCTTTCCCGGGTTCCTGGTGGAGGGTTTTCAGAAGAACGCGTCGTTCCGGCCAATTGAGAGTGGAACCGCGAAACGAATCCGCATTGGTTGCATTGCGAATTACCGGAGAATCAAAGGACTCGAATACCTCGTCGCAGCGGCTGACCGGCTGCTGGAAAAGGGCGTCGATTTTGAACTGGTGTTCGTCGGGCGCGACGAAGGCGGGAAACTGGCGTCGTGTGTTGCCGGATCGAAAGCACACGGCCGCATCCAATGCCTTGGGTTTGCGCCGAATCCAATTTCCATCTTGCGGACGTTTGACGTGACGGTGGTGCCGTCGTTGAGTGAAGGCTTGTGCAAGGTGGCGGTGGAATCGATGGCGTGCGGCGTGCCGGTAGTGGCAACCAACGTAGGCGGCTTGCCGGAAGTTCTGGAGCACGGCGAAACGGGTTTGCTGGTGGAGCCGGCGAATGTGGAGGCAATTGCCGCGGCGATCATTGACCTGATGGCGAATCCGCAATTGAGGGAGCAATTTCGGGAAAAAGGGCTGCGCACTTTCAATGAACGTTTTTCGATGGAAGGCCGGGCGGAACAACTGGTGGATTTCTACCGCCGACTGGTGCCGGATTAAGGCTTGCGTCGGGCGATTTCCAGCCGTACATCGGGCCGGAGTAAGGACGGATTTCTCAACGCATGGACAGAACTCACGAACATGATCGACAGCTGCAAAGACCATCTTCTTTGGCCGCAACCGACCCGTCGGGATGCACCCCAGGTTTGATTCCTTGCCGCGCGGAATGGCAACCGCTTATATGGCGGGTAGCCACTCAGGTTTTTACCCTGGCTGTTGCCGGGGTGTTGTTCGCGTATTGCATGTTAATGATTTTTGCCCGCGGTTTACGGTTCGACGTGACGAAAGAAGCGCAGTTCTTCAACTCCACCCCATTCCCGGCCTTGTGCCCGGCTGAACGCAACTAGCCCTATGCCCACTCCTGAATTGCGTTCCATCGGTCTGATCGTCAACACCTACAATCAGCCTGACTACCTGCACCGCGTCCTCAAGGCCATCTCCAGCCAGCACGTCCTGCCAACCGAGGTGCTCATCGCCGATGACGGCTCGAAATCTGACACCGCGGAAACGATCGCGGACTGGGCCAGTGCAACGGCCGTTTCAACCCAGCACATCTGGCAGCCGGATGACGGTTTTCGACGGGCTCAGATTCTGAATAAAGCCATCGTCGCCGCGACCGCAGATTATCTGGTCTTTCTCGACGGCGACACCGTACCGCATCCGGACTTTGTGCGGGATCACAAGGCCATCGCGCGGAAGCGGCAGTTTGTACAGGGACACCGTTGTTTCATCGGGGAAAAGGCCGCGCGCAGTTTTGGAAAACAGGATTTCCTCCAAGACCGCCGCTCGGCCCTGCTGACCCGCCAGTTGTCTGGCTGGCGCAACGCCTTTCGCTGGCCGTTCCCTTGGTCGCGTGTCAGCAACCAGGCGAAGAAAGTGCGCGGCTGCAACCTGGCGATCTGGCGCGATGACCTGCTCGCAGTGAACGGCTACAACGAGCAATTCGTCGGCTGGGGCCGGGAAGATTCGGAACTGACACTCCGGCTGTTGAATCGCGGCCTGCGCCGCGTGGATGTTCGCGGCTGGGCGCTTTGCTATCATCTCTGGCATCCGCCGGCGAATCGCGACCAGCTGCCGCGCAACGACGAATTGCTGGCTGGAGCGGCGGCGGAGCGTTCCGTCTGGTGTGCCTGCGGACTGGATCAATACCTTGAACTGGCGCGCGAGTTGCGCCGCCCCCTGGCTTCACAAGCATCCGCCACGCGATAGCCCGAAGGCATCCGAAAACAGAAGCACCTATGATTCACATTGCGACGGTCCATTTTAAAAGTAATCGCTGGATCGCCATGCAGCGGGACTTTTTCCGGCGGCACCTGCGCAGTCCCTATCGCGTGTACGGCTGGCTGAACGATGTTCCAGAATATCCCGCTGACGCCTTTCACTACGTTTGCACTGAAAACGTCATCGAACACGCGGTGAAGCTCAATCTCCTGGCGGACATGATCTGCTTCGCCGCGCAGGATGATGACGACATCATCATCTTCATTGATGGCGATGCGTTTCCGATTGGCGACGTTGAAACGTTGTTCGAGCAGAACTTGAAGTCGCGCAAACTCATCGCCGTGCAGCGCCTGGAAAACAACGGGGATTCACAGCCCCATCCGTGCTTCTGCGCCACAACTGTTGGATTCTGGCGTTCGTTGAAGGGCGACTGGAAAGAGGGTTACCAATGGCAGACGCAAAGCGGGAAATGGGTGACCGATGTCGGTGGCAACCTGCTGAAGCAAGTGCGCGAAAAGAATGTGAACTGGATGCCGATCCTGCGCACGGGCGGCGCAGCGGCGCATCCGGTGTTGTTCAGCATTTACGCGGACCTGGTTTACCATCACGGCGGGGCGTTTCGCGATCCCGTCACGCGGGTGGACATTGTGGGGATGAAACCCACGGTGGGCGATCGGCTGGCGGCGCTGGTTCCATGGCGCATGCAGCGGGTGACGTTGCGGCGCATGCGCAGCCGGGTCGGCAAGCGAAACACCGAAATCAGCGAACAGATTTTCGAGCAGATCAAAACGGACCCTGGGTTCTTCGAAAAGCAGATCGCGAAGAATGCCGGTCGTTCCCAGCCTGTTGCGGCTTGAGTCGGATCCCGACGGCCTATGTCGAGCCGCGGTGAACTTTAATGCCCGTTTCAGTGCCGGGACTTCCCTTCGCTTTTCAGCCGCGCGCCATCTCCGCCAGGTGCGCCTGCAATCCCTTTTCGCAGCGCGTCCGCTTCTCGGCGCACGCTTCATCGAGCAGGTGAATGTTGCGATCCAGTTTTGAACGGTCTGCCGGCGGATGCCACAGGTGATAGCAAACTGCCCAACCGCGGACGTCGAGCCACTTGACGCCGGAGTTGATCAGACGCAAGGCGAGTTCTGAATCTTCCCGGCCCCAGCCGACAAACTCCTCGTTGTAGCCGTTCACACGCAGCAGATCGGCACGCCAGATGGCCAGGTTGCACCCGCGCACGCCGCGAAGATCCGTCCGGGACTTCAACACCGGAAACGGCCAGCGAAAGAGATATTTTCCCCCGCTCGCGATTTGCCTCTTCAATCCCGCGCTCCAGCGCCCCCTTGGCCGGCCATCGTTGGCGAAGCGGCGCGAGAATTCCTGCTCGAAACAAACCCGGTGGCCCTGGATGTAACAGCCGGCGCGAGCCAGCGCACGATGATCCGCGCAAAACTTCGGGTGCGGAACCGAATCCCCATCGAGAAAAATCAGGTAATCATTTCGCGCCTGCGCGATGGCGGCGTTCAGGATGCGCGACCGGCGAAAACCCTCATGGGCCTGCCAGACGTGCTGCACCCGAAACCGCTGCCGCTGACGCCATTTTTCAATGACTTCCCGCGTTTCCGCTTCCGAACCGTCATCTGCGATGATGACCTCGTCGCACTGCGCGAGCTGGGATTCGAGCGCAGCCAGAACGCGCCGAAGATACTCCGGCTGGTTGAAGGTGTTGACGACGACAGTAAGCGTCACGCCGCCGCCGTTAGGATTGCCTGGAGGAGAGGGACGCATCAGCGAGAACTTCCGGCCGACGCGGGTGTCGGGGCCGGAACGGGCGCCGGCTGCTCGAATGAGTAGCCAAACAATTCAACGTCGGTGGCGTACACCTCGCCCACGATGCGCGCTGTCTCGTCCGTGTAATATTCGCGAAAGTCCTGCTGCTTCGAGGCGGTACGATTCAATTGCTGCAGCGAAGTTTGGATTTTCAAACGGTTCGCAACAAAGTTGAAGTCTTCAGTGAGGTTCTCGAAATAACCGATGAAATCGACGGAGAGATGTTTGCCCAGCAGGCAGATGAACTGGTGCTGCGGCCGGAAGTGCATCGCTTTGAGAATGCGCGGCTGCGTGATCCCGTTTCGGATGAAATCGCCGAAGTTTGCGAACCGTTTCAGATGTTTTTCCGAAAACGCCCTGTCACTCGGCGTGCGGCCGCCGTCCCGCATGTACATGTAGGCCGAGGCCAGCCGGTCCCATGGATTGCGTACGAACGTGAATTTGAAATATGACGCGAACTCCTCGGGCGAGAACATCAGTTGATAGTTCCCGATTGAATGATGGGCGCCGGCCAGATTTCCGAACAGGCTCTTGCAGATGGAAATTCCGGCACATTTGGGAATGTGGATGAAGATGCAGCGATGCTGGTCGAACGGGCGGCAGGAATATTCGCTGTGGGCGTTTGGTTCGCGGTGTTCCTGAAGATAACGGAATTTCTTCGCCCGCAAGTAACGGCAGCGCCACCGGCGGAGTTCCAGCCACAGGGATTCTGCGCGCGAATAACGAGGTTGAACGTTCATTTGCGCGCCATTCCAAAAGCCAGGTCAGGCTCGCTGTAGCCAAGCTTGCGCATCCACAGGCTTTGACGCGCGTGCTGGATCAAATCGTCGTCGCGCCCTTCCTGAAACCGCTGCTGCCGCGAATCGTCAGCGAGACTTCCAAGCGCATGCCGCAGCGGCCGTGCGGTGAATTGTTCCAGACGCGACACCTCTTCCTCGTCGGACGCGATGAGCTTTTCGAACTGTAGGGTCAGCATGCGGTCGCCCAGCAAAGCGGCGTAGGAGAACGCCTGTGCCACGTAACATTCCCACAGTTCAAGGGCGCCCGCCTTGGATTGCAGCGTCTCAGAGTAAAACGCGTCGCTCTTCGCGAACTTGAGATTCCGATGGTAAAGGCTCAAGGCCACGTCCATGCCGTTCCGATAAATGTGGATCACCTTCGCCTGGGGAAACTTCTTCAGCCAGCAAGGCAGCGTGAACGTGTTCCGGGGATCCTTCCATCCCCACGGTCTTCCGCGCAGCAGCGCCACGAACCGGGCGGGATGCCGATGCGGTTTGATGTAACGGCGAATGATCCCCCACGTGGTTGCTTCCGGAAGGCGATTCGCCGGGGTAACCGCGGGCGCAATCCAGTCCGCCCGCTCCGCCGCCAGCAGCCGTTCGTTGACGCGCTGAAAATAGATGGATTCCTGGTGGTGATCCCAGTCACTACCCATGAAAATCCCGCACTCGTGCAGCAGGCTGCTGAGCATGGACGTGCCGGAACGGTGCATTCCGATCACAATGTATGGCGGTGAAAACAAATGGCTGATCAACATTGTTCAAAACAGCCACAGGGTGGCGAAATACCTGCCAGGCAAATACTTCTTCGGCGATCCTGCAAACGCACACCGCGTGGTGGCAAATACCGCATCCAACCGATGGCTGATGTAGGATGCATCTTAGGTAGCGGCACCGCTCACTCGCAAGCGCAGTCTTGGGAACCGAACGGGCAAATGCATTCTGAAAAATCAGAACGAATGCCCGTTCTGCGCTGGAATCGGATGCATCTGCCTTCCAGTTCTGCTCCTCAACCGTCGAACGCCAGATTGCTTCAGCGGATCAGTTGTTCGCTCTCCGCCGTTTCGCTCGTGAGCACTTCGGCCAGTGCGTAGAGCTTGTC
>CAMLLE010000041.1 GCA_946480555.1 uncultured Verrucomicrobia subdivision 3 bacterium | reverse complement strand
ACAGCCGCGCGACAATCAACTGCGGGC
Source organism: uncultured Verrucomicrobia subdivision 3 bacterium (assembly GCA_946480555.1). The sequence goes on along the minus strand of CAMLLE010000041.1, from coordinate 11,432 downwards.
CGTGACCCGAACGGGCGCGAGAAACCGCTTCGCCCATCACGGACAAACACGCGGCCAGATCGGTCGCATCCACGGAATGACCTTCAAAGCCATAGCCCACGGCGCGATCGGCAAGGGATTCGCAGGCGAACTGACGTTCATTCACTGTCGAGTAGGCGTATTGATTGTTTGCCACCACCATGACGAGGGGAAGCTTCTCCACTCCTGCCTGGTTCAATGCTTCATGGAAGGCGCCCGTGGAGGTTCCACCCTCTCCCAGCGACGCCACGCCCACCACGTCCTTCACCCCTTTGGCGCGTTTGGCCCAAAGCATTCCGTTCACGACCGAAATCATCGCGCCGAGATGGCTTATCATCGGCAGCAAACCTTCCCGAGGATTTCCGCGATGGACGTTGCCATCACGGCCGCGCATGGGCCCGAGCACCGAACCCATGTATGTGCGGACCGCATCAATCACTGGTTCTCCAAACGCAAGCCGCCCGGCGGCATCGCGAATCAGCGGGGCAAAGACATCACCTTTGCGCAGGGAAACACCGATCGACGCGCTCAAAGCTTCCTGGCCGCGTCCTAGAAAAACGCCGCCGTGAATCTTCCCGGCCCGATACAAGCTCGCGAATTTATCGTCCAAAACACGCGCCAGCACCATCCAACGGAAAGTGGTCAGATAGGTGTCACGCATTTTGAAATCACCGCCTACTGCCCCGGGCTGGAGCACAGTGTCAAACATGCCGAAAACTTAAACGGCTGGGAGCGCGGCGCGCAACGTTTCTTTCCGGTGCACCGCCGTGTGTTTACCTTGAATTCTGTTGAGGATTAGCGGGTTGCCGGATCACGGCTTCGTCCGTTCTTCCCGCCGACGGCTCCAGACATGGCGGACAAGTGAACCCAAGCCTGAATAGCGGAAGCTGGGATCGGCGTAATGGTGAATCACGTAAAACGCGAAATAATACGCGCGACAGCTCGCCCACATCAGCAACCCGAGGAGCAAAGCATTTCGAAGCGTTGGCGCTTCGGTCCAGAGCATCCCGGCTGTTGCAGCGGCGATGACGAGAAACAGAATCGCTTTAAGCCAAAGCGCTGAAGGACTTTTGAGGTCTTGCATCGAGGAAGTCTGCGACCGGCACAATCGCCAGCGCGCATCCATTGTCACGATGCGGAAAACGGCTTGGGTGACGCAAGCCAAAGGAAGCGGAATGCGTCCGAGGAAACCCAGAAGCCAGCTCATCCATCAGGAAACCCACCGGCCGGGTTATCAGGTCACTTCACGTGATTGAAGACCAGCTTCGTCATCTCGAACATCGTGACCTGATCGCGGCCGTCGAACACTTCCTTGAGTTTCGCATCGGCGTTGATACGGGTTTTATTCGAAGGATCCTGGAGCTGGTTGGCGCGGATGTAATCCCAGAGTTTCCGGGTGACTTCTGTGCGCGGGACAGCTTCGTTGCCGATGATTGCGGCGAGTTTTTCATCCGGTTGCACGGGCTTCATGAAAGCCGCGCTGGGTTTCCGCTTGGTTTGGGTGCCTTCAGCCATAGATCTTGGATTTGTTTTGGAACCTAAGCCAGCCTCCGCCCTGCCTGTATCAGGTGTTTACCCCAAACTGTTGCTTCGAGCGTCCCGGCCCATGCCAGCTCAGCGCAAAGAAGCAAAGACGCCACGCGGCTTCCACTCGCTTCACTTCGTCTATTCTATTGCCTTTCCGCGAAGGACTCGGCAAGAGGCTCCCGCAAATGGCCTCGTCTTCTTGGCGTCTCTGCTTTTCTACGCCTTTGCGTTTACTCTCGATGGGGTGAAGGCTGCGCCACCGAGTCTGCGGCGCAGCGCTTCAATTCAATGCGAGCGGTTCAATGCACTCAGCACGGCCTTCACGGAGGCGAGTTCAATGTTCGTGTCCACGGCGGCGCCCCAACGCGTGCGGCCGTCGGCGTGCTTGATCTGGATATAAGCAATCGCTGCGGCTTCCTCGCCGGAGCTCAATGCATGTTCGCTGTAGTTCGCGATTTCAAACTTCTGCCCCAAGCCGCTGAGGCCGTGGACGAGTGCCGCGAGCGGACCGTTCCCCTGCCCTGCCAAATCCACGGGCTCGCCATTACGAACCAATGTCGCGCGGCAGTTCACCACGCCGTTGTGACTTTCCGTGCGAAAATTTTTCAACTGCCACGGCTGCGTGCGATCAATGTATTCGCGCCAGAACATCGCCTTGAGTTCCGCCGCCTGGACCTCGCGTCCAAGCCGATCCACTTCGTCATTCGCGATCGGGCCAAATTCGCGCTGCATTTCCTTCGGCAACTCGATTCCGAATTCCGTTTCGAGCAAATACGCCACGCCACCTTTGCCCGACTGGCTGTTTACGCGGATGACTTCGCGGTATTCCCGTCCGATGTCAGCGGGATCAATCGTCAGGTAGGGAACGTCCCAATGCTGGCTTGCGGAACCGCCGCGTTCGGCGAGTCCTTTCTTGATGGCGTCCTGGTGCGACCCGCTGAAGGCGGTGAAGACCAGTTCGCCCGCATACGGCTGGCGCGGCGGAACCGTCATGCCGGTGCATCGTTCATAGACTTCGCGAACCGCGTTGAGATCGCTGAAATCCAATTTCGGATCGAGGCCGTGCATGTAAAGGTTCAACGCCACAGTCACGATGTCCAAATTGCCGGTGCGTTCACCGTTGCCGAACAACGTGCCTTCCACGCGATCCGCGCCGGCGAGCAATCCCAGTTCGGTCGCGGCCACACCCGTGCAACGATCGTTATGCGTGTGCAAACTGACGATGAGCGAATCGCGATTCCGGATGTTGCGGCAAATCCACTCGATCTGGTCGGCGTAAACATTCGGCATCGCCACCTCCACCGTGTCCGGCAGATTGAGAATCATCTTCCGCTGCGGCGTCGGCTGCCACACGTCCATCACGGCTTCAGCGATGTCCTTGGCGAATTCCACTTCCGTCGCGCTGAAACTCTCCGGCGAATATTGCAGCATCACTTCCGTGCCCTTGAGCCGGTCGAGCCGCTCCTTGACCATCGTGGCGCCACGCACGGCGACCTGGATGATCTGTTCCTTGGTCATGCCAAACACGACGCGGCGCTGCGCGGGTGAAGTGGAGTTGTAGAGATGAATGATGGCCTTCTTTGCGCCAACAAGGGATTGCACGGTTTTCTCGATCAAATCCTCGCGCGCTTGCACGAGCACCTGGAGCCAGACATCGTCCGGAGCCCGATTTTCCTCAATCAACCGCCGGTTGAAGGTGAACTCCGTGTTTGAGGCGGAGGGAAATCCCACTTCGATTTCCTTGAAGCCGCATTTCACGAGAGTCTGAAACAGCTCAAGTTTCTGGCTGACGTTCATCGGCACGGCAAGCGCCTGGTTTCCATCGCGGAGATCGACGCTGCACCAGCGCGGCGCCTGGGTGATGACGCGGTTGGGCCATTGCCGGTCGGGTAACCGCACGGGCTGGAACGGCCGGTATTTAGTGGATGGGTTCTTGAGCATGTTCGTTTTATTGTTAGCGCCAGCCGCAGTGAGGCAATAAAAAACCCACTGCCGCGCTGGCAGTGGGTTTTTCGGAAATGTCTCTGAAAACCTAAAACCCAACCGCCGCGCTGGTAAGCAGCAGCGCGTTTGCAGGCAGCAGGTTCAGGTTTCGATTCACGAGCGCGACGCTAGCAGACGAGATTCAAAACGGTCAACCGGATTGTTGGGTCTCATCAAGGTGGCGCGTGAATGCGGCCTTTCGAATACCGGCGATCCTCCGCAGTCGGAACTCAACGCCAGACGCCAAGACGCAAAGGGGTATTTCAGAATTTATCCACATACGACGCAGTATCGGGCAAGAAGGTGATTGATGTCCGGAGACGGGCGTTCTTTGGACTCTTTGCCATTTCGGGTTCGGGCGGCCGATCAGCTGTGCGGTTCGCCGGTAGCTCATCACCCACTTGGAGTGTCAGCAAAGCGGAGTAGGTTCCCGTCAGGAATAGAACCTATGAAGACATATCTGATTCCATTGACGTTGGCGGCGGGCTTGCTCGCCGGTTGTGACCGGACCGTTGAACAGGCATCGCAAGACTTCAATTCGCTGCCGCCTTCAGTTCAAAAAGCCGTTCGCGCAGAAGCTCCAAATGCAGAAGTGGCACATGTGGATACGCGAACCGAAAATGGCGCAACGGTATATGAAGTGGAGTTCCGTGAGCCCGGCACCAATCCGAAACTGCTCGTCTCGTCTGACGGTACCATTCTGAACAGCGCCGGAACGCGCAAGACCGAGGGCCTCGTCGGAACCGTCGAAAAAGCACTGACACCAACGGGTGCGGTGGGAACACAGTTCAGCGCGCTGCCGGAGAAAGTTCAAAAGAGCATCCAGTCGCACGCAATCGGCGCGCAGATCCGCGACATTTCGCGGGGCGAGGACAATGGGCGCGTGATTTACACGATTGAGTTCGTGGATTCGGGCAAGAACCCAACCATGAAGATCGCCGAAGACGGGACAATTGTGCAGGGCCTTCAGAAGTAACCTGCAACCGGGAGGGAGCACGACTTCTGTGCTTCATTCTTCTCCCACGTCTGGGACGCCGTGCGGCGTCCCTTTTTTGTTGCTGCGAGTCCTGGTGCCGGGCGTCGCCCGCCACGGCACCAGGTGAACATCGAGTGTTATTCAACCGCGGACGCCAACGTTCATCGCAGAGGGCACGCCGGCAATGGTCCGTTGACGCACTCATCGGCTCCTGCCTAGCCTGCGCGAATGGTACCCTGCCGTCATCCGCCCGATCAGTTGTCCCCGCGGTTTTCCGCACGGGATTACATCACGGGCGATTGCTTCCAGATTGCCGATTGCCGCGCGTGCGGCTGCACGATCACTTCTCCGCAGCCAGCGGACCTTTTACCCTATTACCCAGCGACGTACTACGGTTCGCCCGATCAACGACGATTTCCCAAGGTGGTGGAATGGATGCAACGCCAGCTCTACGCCCGACGCGTGCGGATGGTGGAACACTTTGCCTCGATGCCTCCCGGCAAGGTTCTCGATGTTGGTTGCGGCCGCGGGCTGCTCTTGCAAGCGTTCCGTGAGCGCGACTGGCAAGTCCAAGGCACGGAATTCTCAGCCCATGCAGCACGGATCCCGCGCGAGGCTTTGGGACTCGACGTCGCAGTTGGCGACCTTGTTGAACAGAAATTTCCGAGCGAGACATTCGATGCGGTAACACTCTGGCATGTACTGGAGCACGTGCCAGATCCACGTGTCCTGATCGCTGAGATTTCCAGGATTCTCAAACCCGGCGGCGTGTTGTTCCTCGGAATTCCCAACGTGGGCGGATGGGAGGCGCGCCTCTGCCGCGACAAGTGGTTTCATCTCGATGTGCCACGGCATTTGAATCACCTCACGCGTGAGCGCTTGCGGCAGCTGCTCGAGGAACGCGGCTTCGAATGGCGCGCGTCGGGCGGGTTCTCCGTCGAATACGACCTGTTCAGCTTCGTGCAGTCGTTTCTCAACCGCTGCGGATTGCGGCACAACTTGCTTTACAACCTGCTGCGTCAGGGACCGGCAAAAACCCTGGTCCACCGCGATTTTCCATCCTGGCAGGTGCCTGCGACGTTGATTCTCGGTGCCCTGCTGGGACTGATCGGCATGCCTTGGATTCTGGCCGCGGGATTTTTCCAACAGGGCGGCACCGTGACAGCGGTAGCGTTGAAGCGAAAATAACGATCCGGACGAAAATGGAGGAAACGGGAGGGGCGCACATTCCCGTTCTCAACTGTGCGATTTTAGAACGGCGTTCAGTGGCGCGGCTGGCTGATTTTTGACCAGCCGCACGAATTGAAACTCAGTCTGCTTCGTCCGACATCCAGTCGGTCAGGTTCAGGAATTCTTTGATTTTCCTGCGTTCGTAACGGTTTTTGAGGGATTTCTTGGGGTGGCTGTCCGTCTTGCGAAAGGGATGCTTCTGGTTCTTGACGACTTCGCTAACGGTTTCCAAGGTGCGGATCATAGCTCAATGGTCCTTTCTCGAGGGTTGAACAGCGTGAACAATGCCATCCAGGGCTTCCTTCGCGGCCCCATGTGATCTGAATTGTCTTCAGTGTCTTCACGCGGACAGAAATTCAGACCACGGTTAATTCAATTCATTCAAAAGTTTTTTAAAGGATTTTGCCACCACCCGAGCAGCAGACACCCAATTCACGAGCTCGAGGTAGGGTTGCGCGGCCCCAGCAACGCCACGCGGAAAGCGGAAGAGGCGTGATCGGAAACTGTGTTTGCGATGGGCCAAGCCGCATCTCCTGCGCTGCTCTGCTGCGGATGCCCAGAGCCGGGAATCCCTGCCATCGAGAGATGGGTTCATGGAACAATGCGCGAAAGGTCTCGATGAGGTCTCATTTCGGCGTCTGACCTCCGGGGAACAGCTGTTGCCGATGTTGCTGTCCTTGCGGTGACTGCGCACCGGGTGTCGTGTTCTGGCTGTTGCCCGAGTTCAGTTGCGGCGAAACTTGGGTGTTTTGGTTGGTCCTCGTGGAAGTGGCCGACAAGCGGTTCGTGTCGGCGTTCGTTCCAGCGGTGGCGGAGCCGTTTGAGATCAAGAGCAAATTCTCCACACGGTTAACACCCGGAACGCTCTCTACAATCAGTTCAATCTTCTTCTTCTGTTCCTCCGAACCGACCGATCCCATCAAGGTCGCCACTCCATTCTCCACGTCACAGGTGATCGGCAATGCGCCCGAAAAACTCGAATAAGATTCCCCCGCCGTCGAGCTGATCTCCATCGCGAGTGTCTGCCGGATTGCGCTCTTCACATCCTGATCAGACTTTGGAGCCGTTTTCTCATCAGTGGAAGACAGTTGCTGATTCGTTTCCGCCAGCGAAACCGATCGGCTGGTCGGCGGCAACGCACGCGGTTGGTTCACGCCAATGCCGCTTTCGATGGCCGATGGTATCTGGGCTGCGGCGTTGGTGGAGGCCGATTCCGACAGAGGCAGAACTGTTCCGGCGTTGTTTTCCCCGCCCGCAACCGCACCACCCGCTGGAGCGGTGGGAGAAGTTGCATCCTGAGCGAGCGCAACGGGGGCAAGGGTTGTTCCGCAAATTAAAGCGATCAGTTTATATTTCATGGTTTCTCCTGCTAAAGCGACCTGATTGCAGCCGCAGTCCGGCAAAGCTCCCGTTCCAAGCTCGATCTCTCAATAGGGAGAAAGCCTGAGCAATGATTTGAAAAACGAACAGCAATCGCCGTTAACCCAGCTGAATTCCAGCCTGCTGGCCGGGCGCGCTGGCTTGGGACGTGCTTGGAATCCGGACGCATGAAGGCAATCCATCTGGGCATTCTACTGGCGTTCCTGTTCACGGTGAATTTCGACTCCCGAGCCGCTGAACGACTCGCTCAGCTTCGCGTGAACGATGACATTTACTCCGAGGTCACCATCACCAGTGTCACAGCCACGGACATTTTCTTCACGCATGCCAAGGGAATGGGCAATGCCAAGCTCAAGAACTTGAGCCCGGAATTGCAGAAACGGTTCGGTTATCGATCAGATCAAGCCGCCGCAGCGGAGCAGAAACAGAAGGCGGCGGACGCGCAGTTCCGCTCGGTGGTTCAGCAACTCGCTGCCCGGCCGCAACCGAAAAAACAGGGACCGCCCGACGATTCGACGGATTTCGTCGCGCCCCAACTCCACGCGAAGTCGATTCGCGGCCAACGCGCACCAAACCTCGTCGTGTCCGAGTGGCTCACGCCAGCTCCGGAAGTGAACGGGAAGTTCGTGCTGGTTGATTTCTGGGCAACCTGGTGCGGTCCCTGCCGAAGATCGATTCCAACACTCAATACGCTGGCGTCAAAATTCAGCGACAAACTGGTCGTCATCGGAATCAGCGAAGAACCCGCCGCGGAAATCCGCCGCATGGCAGATCCGGTGATGAACTACGCCGTGGCGTCCGATCCGGCCGGAACCACCTACAATGAACTGCAGGTTCAGGCCATTCCTCATGCATTCCTGATCGATCCGCATGGAATCGTCCGCTTCGAAGGGAACCCGCACTATCTCACCGAGGAGATCGTTGCGCAGCTGATCCACAAGTACGAGAACTACTGAGCACGATCCGAAGCTCGATACGCTTCAGCCAGCAGTGTGATCGGGTGAACGACCCGGAGCTGGATTCCGCGTTGTCGCGCGCCATTGTCCAACTGCAACAGACAGCCGGGATTCGCCGTAGCCACAGTGCTGGCGCCGGTTGAAAGAACGTGATCCAGCTTTCGTTGGAGAAGCTGATTTGCCATTTCCGGTTGAACCAGGTTGTAAACTCCGGCGCTGCCACAGCACCAATTTGATTCCGGCAATTCCACCAGCTTGATCCCAGGTATGCGCCGCAGCAGCTCCCGCGGCTGCGCGCTGATCTTCTGTCCGTGACACAGGTGACACGATTCGTGATAGGTCACGTTGCCGGGGCCTGGGATGCGCGCTTCAGGTTTCGGGTCGGGAGCTGGCCTTTGAATTCCGATTTCAACCAGCCATTCGTGGATGTCCTTCACCTTGCGATCCCAAAGCTCGGCGCGCGCGGCGTAACCAGAATCGTGCCGGAGAAGTTTTGAAAACTGTTTCAGATGCGAACCGCAACCGCCCGCGTTCGTGACAATGGCATCGAACTGCTCCGGCGGGAATTGATCGATATTCCGCCGCGCCAGCGCCCGGGCGTCCTCGAGTTCGCCGTTATGAGCGAAAATCGAACCGCAGCAATTCTGCTCCGGCGGTGTGAGGACTTCGCATCCATTTTGCGCCAGCACTTCCACCGTGTCGCGATTCACATGGCTGTAAATCAAGTCCTGCGCGCAGCCGGTGAGCATCGCCACGCGAAAGCGCTTCGTACCAGAGGCAGGAGTGATCGCCGGAATCAATTCTGCCGAAAACTGCGGTTGAATCTCCGGTATCGAAGCTTCCATTTCCTGGATCCGCTTCGGCAGCCATTTCAAAGCACGGCTGTGCCGGACGAGCGCCTGCAATCCTAGCTGCTGATACAGCCGCAACACGCGCCCGGCGAGTTGCAGCCGGTTTAAATCCATAAACAGCCACTGCAACGCAAACGCGCGGATGAAGCGGCGCTTGGGTGAATCTAGAACCCCGGAGCTTTCCACTTCCGCACGGGCGTGTTCGAACAGCTCGCCGTAATTCACTCCGGCTGGACACGCGCTCGTGCAGGCCAGGCAACCGAGACAGAAATACATCTCATCGCCGAACGCTTTCGAAGCCTCCAGCTCGCCGTCGGCAATGGCCCGCATCAACGCGATCCGGCCCCGCGGACTGTTGCGTTCGAGCTTGGTGGCATCGTAGGTCGGACAGCTCGGCAGACAAAGTCCGCAATGCATGCATTGCTGCACGACAGAATAATCGAGGTCTTTGAGATGCGAATGGCGGGTCATAGTTCCAAAGCCGCCTGGCGGGCGCATTTCCAGAACGCCTCCGCCGCGATTCCCAATTTTGTTCTCGGTCCCGCAATTCCAATCACCAACGGTTGCGGCTCGGGCGTGAGCCGCAGCAGTTTCAGGCGATTGCCGCTGATGCAACCAAGCGACTCAGAAGACATCGCCACGCCGGTTCCCGCTTCGACGGAAGTGATCAGGCTGGATACGCCGTCGTGCTCCTCCACAATCCGGAGCTTGGTCCGCGCAAACACTGCCATCAGCCCGGCGTGATAATCCGGGTAGTCCTTGCGCGTGTAGGTGACAAAGGGTTCCCGCACCACTTCAGCACGGGAGATTACGGAGCGTTTGGCCAGCGGATGACGAGGCGAAACCGCGAGCCGGACAGGATCGCGCGAAAGCTCTTCAAATCGAAACCCGCGCAGACCGATCGCCTTCTGCGGCCGGACGATGAATGCCAGCTGCAGGCGTCCTTCGCGCAGCGCGATCAGGTTTTCCTGGTTCGAAAGATCATGCAGCTTCACGCGCACCTTTGGCATCGCCGTCTGGAACACGCGCAGCGTCGGAGGGAGAATTCTCGCCGTGGGGGTCGGCGAATAGCCGACATTCAATTCCTCGTGTCCGCCGTTGGCCGTGGCACGCGCTTTCTTCACGGCGTCCTCCGCCTGTTGCAGGACAGAGCGCGCCTCTTTCAGAAACACGCGTCCGGCATCCGTCAGGCTGACCGATTTCGCAGTCCGCTCCAGCAGTTCAAATCCAAGTTCATTTTCGAGGTCTCGAATCTGGCGGCTTAGCGCGGGCTGTGAGACATGCAGCTTCAGCGCCGCGCGGGAGACGTTTTCCGCCTCAGCCGCCGCCACGAAATATCGGAGGTGCCGGAGTTCCATTCATCGACGAGTATGCTTGTTGGTTATACTGAGGCAAGAAACATGGTCTTTCACACACGGTCCACCCGCGTGGCATGGTGTCGCAGAAATTGGAAACGAACTGAACAGAACAAAGACTATGGCAACCGTATCAATCATCTACTTTTCAGGCTCAGGTCACACCACGAAACTGGCCGAGGCCATCCGCAACGGCGCGCAGGCGGTTCCGGGAATCACGGCGAATCTCGTTTCAATCGGCGGCGATGACATTGTCAAAGGCCGTTTTCAGAACGCCGCAACTCTGGCGACGCTCGACGACAGCGACGCCATCATCTTTGGGAGTCCGACATACATGGGCGGCCCGGCCGCGCAGTTCAAGGCGTTCGCTGACGCGACGGGCGAGCGTTGGTTCAAATCGCTCTGGAAAGACAAGCTCGCGGCGGGTTTCACGGTTTCGAGCAGCCCCAGCGGCGACAAGTTCAGCACGCTTCAGTATTTCCATACGCTCGCAATGCAGCATGGAATGGTCTGGATCGGACTTGGCGAAATGCCCATGCAACCAGATGGAACCAATCAACTGGGCGGCTTCGGCGGCGTGATGGCGCGGGCGGGAATGGAATCGCCCGACGTTGCTCCGACGGCTGAGGACAAGCACACCGGCGAACTGCTCGGCAAGCGCGTGGCCGTCTTTGCCGGGAAGTTGAAAGCGTGAAATGGTGGTCCAAACCTTGGGCGCCACGAATGCGCGCGGAGTTCGCATGAACTTCCTTCGATCAGTAGGGACCAATGTTGTGTCGGTGGTTTAAAGAAAGAAATCGATTATGATCACAATCCGAAAAGCAGACGAACGCGGGCGGGCCGATTACGGCTGGCTCAAGACGCATTACACCTTCTCCTTCGCGGATTATCACGATCCGGACTGGATGGGTTTCCGAAGTCTGCGCGTCATCAATGACGACATTGTGGCCGGAGGCGGCGGCTTTGACATGCATCCGCATCGCGACATGGAAATCATCACCTACGTGCTGAGCGGCGCGTTGGAGCACAAAGATTCCATGGGCAACGGCCGCATCATCCGTCCCGGCGAGGTGCAATACATGGCGGCTGGAACCGGTGTGTTGCACAGCGAATTCAACCCCTCGCGAACCGAGCCGGCGCATTTGCTCCAGATCTG
>CAMLLE010000040.1 GCA_946480555.1 uncultured Verrucomicrobia subdivision 3 bacterium | reverse complement strand
TTCGGCCATCGTTGTATTGCAGCGATGGCATTTCGGGGTGGTTTCCATGTTCTTTTACCTGCGGCACTCGACTCGTCTCGGCAATATTTTCGTACGTGACGCCCTTCGGTGCCGTTTGAAACCAGCTTCTACCCGCGCAGTTTTTTCTCCGGATCGCGCTTGCCTCCGCTGGTGAGAGCCACGAGCAGCGTCTTCGTCTCGTTCATCATTTTGCCCGCGAAACGGAACATGCGGCGCGCAAAGTTCATCCGCGGCCAGGCCATCACGGCTTCGTTCTCCACGGCATCAGCCTCGGAATTCCGGCCAAGCGCGCGCAGGCATTTCACCCGCATCTCGTGCGCCTGCCGCACCCGGATGTCGGCCATCTGCGTCGCCTCGATGTATTTCAACGCTTCCGCAAAGTTCTTCTTGTCGAAATGTTCCTGCGCGATGGCGAGCATTTTGGAAACGGCGTGGGCTTCCTGCTTGAAATACAGCGGGAAAAACCGGTCGCGATCCTCGGGCGACATCGCGGTGTGCCGTTCCTCCTGGAGCACGTGGTAAAGATCGGAAAAGCCCGGCGCATTCTTTTCGAAGCCGGCGGCGATCTCCTCCATTTTCTTCAATGCTTCGGCGCGCGCTTTTTCGTCTTTGGGGTGCATGGCGTGAATGAGTTTCGTGGCGAGCTCTTTGCGCTCCACCAGGGTGAGCTGAAAAAACCGCGTCCAGAACGGCAGGCAACGCATGCGCTGCGTTTTGCCCTTGCCCTTGATGGGCGACAGGAGCACCGGAATGTTGATGTAACGGCCGATCATGCGCCCGACTTGATCGAGCCACATGTCATCGAACCAATAATGAAAATAGCCGGCGTAAATGAAGCCCAGTTCATTGATCCATCCGCTGCCGAGAATTGGAAACGTGGCAATCTCCGGCGCCACGGGATCAAACGGGCACGCCAGCACAATGCCGTCCGGATATTTCGCATATTCGGCGCGCAGCACATTGTCCCAGCCCACGGTGTCAAAGCGAACGTCGTCGTTCGCCATCATGTAAACCTCGGCATCCTTGCCGGACCGCGCCCAAAGCACATGAAAGGTTTGCCCCCATTCCGGCGTGCGCGGGCCTATGTTCCAGATCACCGGAAAGCCGGGGTCCACGAAGCGTTTGCTGTCGATGGCCTGACGAGTGACCGTGTCATCCTCATCGACGTACAGCCAGAGTTTGGTGCGGACCTTGTCGGCCGTGCTTTTCTGGAGTGAGTTGAAGACTTCGACGAGCTTTTCCGGCCGGCCGCGGGTGGAGAGGAGAATCACAATTTCCCCGCGCTTGATGGTCGGAGTGGCCTCGGGTTGATTCATCGGGGGCGCAAACTAGGCCGTTGCGAAAACCAAGTCAACGTTGCAGGAAGGCACTTGCCTTCGGCACCAAATCACGAACAACTCCGCTTCGCACGCTCGCTGCGTCGAACCGGGAAACGCAGCCGCTGGCATCGTGAACCGAAGCATCCTTGCCGGGAAACCGGGAAACAACTTGCGCAGCAGCTCTGGCATCAGGTATCCCGTGACCCCATGCCGGAACTCAAGAAGCTCTCCGTTTTTGGGCTGGGCAAGCTCGGCGCTTGCATGGCCGCCACTTTCGCTCACAAAGGGTTCGAAGTCCTGGGCGTCGACATCAATCCCGAGTTCGTTCGCCGGCTGAATGCAGGCGAAGCGCCGGTGGAGGAGCCAATGCTTTCCGACTTGGTGCACGCCTCCAAATCGCGCCTCCGCGCCACCAGCGACGCCCGCGAAGCCGCGGCCACCGACGCATCGTTCTTCATCGTTCCGTCGCCCAGCTTGCCCGACGGCAGTTTTTCCAATGAGTTTTTGATGCGCGCCATGGAAAGCGTCGCGCGTGCCGTGAAGCAATCGGGCAAGAAAGGGCATCTCTTCGTTTGCAGTTCCACCACCACGCCGGGCGCCTGCGACAGCGTGTTGATTCCGATGCTGGAAAAGGAAATCGGCGGCAAATGCGGGAAGGACTTTCATTTCTGTTACAACCCGGAATTCATCGCCCTCGGCAACGTTGTCAAAGGATTGCTCGAGCCGGACATGGTGTTGATCGGGGAATCGGATCCGGAAAGTGGCGCCGCGTTGGAAGCGCTTTACCGCAGCTACAACAACAACCGGCCGAACATCGCCCGCATGTCCATCGTGAGCGCGGAGCTGACGAAGATTTCCGTGAACAGCTACATCACGATGAAGATCAGCTTCACCAACCAGCTGCGCCTCATCGCCGAGAAGTTTCCGAAAGCGGACATTCACACGATCCTCGCCGCGATCGGCAGCGATACGCGGATCAATACGAAGTATCTCAAAGCGGGATTGAGCTATGGCGGCCCCTGTTTCCCGCGCGATAATCGGTTGCTGTCCTTCACCGCGAAGCAAGCCGGCGTGCGCGCGCCGCTGGCGGAGGCGAGCGATGCGGTGAATGAATCCACGAAGCAGGCGTTGATCGAACAGGTGGCGTCACTGGCCAAACCCGGCGAGAAGGTCGCGATCCTCGGCGTTTCGTACAAGCCCGATACCTATATCACGGAAGAAGCCGCTGGCCTGCACCTGGCGCAGCAATTGAAGCGGCGCGGGTTTGATGTGTGGGTTCACGACTACTGTGCGCGGCCGGCGAACAGCCCGAACTTGTTCGAGTTCCATCTCATCGAAGATCCGCAGGCGTTCTTGAATGAATCCAATCCGAAGGTGGCCGTGGTTGCCTGCCCCTGGCCCAATTACAGGAACCTGAAGCGAAATGCCCGCACGACTTGGATATCGCCGTGGGGCGTCTGAATTTTTCCTCGCTCCGTGATATTGCGGATTTTTCGACGGCGCCATTCGCATAGAGTCCACGCGTGAAGTCAAAAATGGCTTCACGCAAATCCAAGAAGGTGATCATGAAAAAACTCGTTTCTACAGCTATCCTGTTGGCCGGCTTTTTCGAAAGCGACGCCGCTGTGTACACCCTCGGCGGTCCCGTTGTGAATCCGTCCAACGGACATTCCTATTATCTGCTCTCCCCGTCTTCATGGACGGACGCGCAGTCGTACGCGCAATCGCTGGGCGGCAATCTTGCAACGATCAGAAATTCCACCGAGCAAAACTGGGTTTTCAACACGTTTTCCTCATACGGCAATGTGAGCCGGACGCTTTGGATCGGTCTTAACGATGTGGCATCGGAAGGGCAGTTTGTTTGGGCCAGCGGCGAAGCCGTCAATTACACCATGTGGTCTCCCGGCGAGCCGAACAATCTTGGTCCGGAGGATTACGTTTTCATTTTCCCTCCGTCTGATTCGCGGGCCGGGTATTGGAATGACAACGACAATTTCGGAACCATCGCGCTTTCGACCGAGACCATCCTGGTGAATGGCGTCATCGAAGTGGTTCCGGAGCCCAGTTCAATCGCGCTGGGGCTGTTGGGTGCCGGAACACTCGCCGCATGGAAGCGGCGCAAAGGCTGATCAGACTTTCGGCCGCACAGAGTGCAGAGTTCGGAAAGCGACCCCTTACGTTTGCAGAACGTAAGGCGCGCGCTATCACAATTCTCCCTCCCCCACACGCCAGCCTGAGACCGCCACATAACCGATCAGGAGCACAACCACGCACAAAGAGGCCAGCGTGAGGTAAAGCGGCTTCAGGTTCATGCGGAACGTGAACTGCACTTCGTGAGCTCCGGCGGGCAGATGGACGCCGCGCATGATGTAATTGCAGCGCAGCAGCTCGGCGGGTTTGCCGTCCACCGTCACCGTCCAGTTCGCATCATACTTGTCGTTCAACAGCAGAACCGTCGGCACGTCGGACTGCGTTTTCAGGCGAATGTCTTTGGGCGCGTAGCTGACGTATTCCACCGTCCCTGAACTCTGGTTCGTCGAAGCGGTCGGCGCAGGCAACGGCTTCTGATCTGAAACGAGCACCAGCTTTGTAGGATCGAAATCGCGTGCCGCGAGCGTTTGCAATGTCAGGAAGTCATTTGTGCCCAAGCTGCGCAGTTGCTCGAACTCGGACGAAGCGGGTGGAAGGTTTGTGAGCGAAGCCAGTTTCTCCGGCTGCGTTGAGGGGACAAGCCATTGCGAATAAAGCTTCGCCCGCGGCAGCGCGCCGGTGAATTCGAACAAGGCGAGTTTGCCATTGGGATTCGGATTCACGGTCAGTTCCTCCAGCTTTTTCGGCTGGGCAACGCCGGGCTTGGCCGCGAGGTCAAAGGCTGCTGCAATTCGGAACCGTTGCTTCTCCGGATCCAATTGCGAATTCAGCACCTGAATGAAGCCGGCCGGACCCAGCAAATAGCGCGTGCTGGTGAGCGCCCAGCGGCGGGGAATCAGATAAAGCAAATCATCCTGGCCGCGGAAATTCAGCGCAGTTTCGAAGGCCACGAGATCAGCGGGCGGCCGCGGCATCTGCACCACGTCGAGGGATTGGATGTTGAAATACGGAAAATGATGCTGCGCCCATTCGATTCGGTAGAGCTGTTCAAACGTGCCGAACTCCGGCGGGCTTCGGAAAGGCAGGTAGGCCACGCGCTGCTCGTAAGGCTTTTCGCGGAGTTTTTCGATGATCGGATTCGACGCGTACTTTTGCTCGTAATCCCAGAACACCGTCCACGGAACATTTGCGCGAACCAGGTCGCCAATCACGACCACGCCCAGAATGATCGCCGCCCAGCGCGCTTTCTGCCCGGTGAACTTGCCGTTGATGATCGCGTAAACCGTGGCGACCGCTGCCGCCAGCAGCACCACGAACCAGCCCACCTGGCGCAAGCTGAACGCGGCCATTTCCCGCGCCTGACCTTCATCGAAATCCACAGTCTGCAGATATTCGCGCAGTTTTGCGCCTGATGCGCCATAGACCACCCAGCCAATCACGCTCAATCCGAGCAGCGCAAAAGCGATCGTCAGCCAGCGGCGGTCGGCTGGCGATTTTGGAGGACGCGCTCCCGAGGCGCTGTTGGGGAATTGCACGTAACGTTTCCAAAGTCCATTCACGCCGTATGCGAAGAGAATGGTCACCGCGAACGCGAGCACCGCCAGGAACTTTGTTGGGCTGCGGATCGTCGAGAAATAGGGGACTTGATAGAGAATTCCATAGAACGGCGCGAACCGGCCGAGCGAAATCAGGAACGCAACCACCGCCGCAATGCACCAAAACCACATCAGCCGCCGATCAGAAACATCGAACGCGGAATCCTTGCGGCGAAAGCTGTGGAACGCCGCCCAGAAGGCAATCAGCGCCACGCCGATGCCGAGATAATTGCTGCCGCCAGTAAAGCGCATGGTCGTGTTGGCAGGACGCGGACCCTGGCTGCCTTCGTCGAGATAGCGGTCCAACGACGGCGACCGGCCCATCGCTCCCCAGTAATTGCCGCCGTCCGGAGTGTCCATGCGATATCCAAAGAGGCCGGGAACGATCAGCGCCAGCGCTTCCCGCTTCTGCAAGCTCCATTGCGTGGCCCAATCCCATTGTTCCTGTTTGGTCCTTTCATCCTGCCCCATGCCCGCGACGCCTTGGATTTGCGTGGTGACCAATGCGAACAAAGCCTGCGCCGCGACCAATGCCGCGCAAATGGCGATCACAGCCGTGCGCGCGAGGCCTTTGCCCAGTCGGATGCCGACAGAGCCGTCATTGGAATTCAGCGCCAGGTAAACGGTGAACGCCGCGATGAACAAACTGAAGAGCGCACCGTTGTCCAAGCCTTCCATGATGCTCATGCCGATCGCAGCTCCAGCCAGGGCGAGCCGCGCGAGTTGAGGCAGCAGTTCCTTGGTGCGCGAAGCAGAAACCACCATGGCGAGCGAAAGGAAGTTCATGCCCATGGCGACTTCTTGGGACGCAACTCCCCAGGTGGCCGCCGTGAAGAAGGTGGTTCCCAGGGCCGCTGCCACGCCGCCCAACGCGCAAGCGACCGGCGAAAGCCGCAGTTGTCGGAAGAGCGCCCACGCACCGAAGCCGAGGATGAAAAGACTGATCGGAGCGAGGAATTTTGAATAGCCGACCGGGCCGAGAATCCACTTCAGGAGCATGGTAATGTTGAAAGAAAAAGCGCCAGCCGGAAGCCCAAGAGAGTTCAAATCGGCCCAAATTCCCGCGACGCCACCTGGCAGATCGAGGAAGTCTGAATTTTGAACGCCGAGCGGCCCGTCATTCGAAAAATGCACCACGCCGGGCAGGAAGCTTTTCCAGAAGAGCGCGAACAGCACTGCGGCGAGCAAACTGGCGAAGGCTAGTGCGCCGGAGTTCTTCTTCGGTGTGTTGGTATTCATAATGGCTGGTGACGACCGCCGCATTGTCGGTAAGCCGTGCCCCAAGTCAAGGAGCCCGTCCGCCAGCCCGCGTAGCGCGGCCGGCAGCCCTCTGGCGTACCGCAGACTTCCAAGTCTGCCGTAACGCCGATTTCCAAATCGGCGCGAATCAAAGCGGAGCGCGCCCGTCCCCGGGCGCAGCAACGTGACCAACCCCTCGCCTAAACGGGACTGTCAGTCGCCCTGCCTAATCCAGGGCAAAGCTGCCGCTTTGCCCCAATCTCCGCGCCGAAAGGCGCGCGTCAGGTGTCATCATCCGAAACGGTGCTGAACTCAGTTCACAGGCATTTGCCGGCATGTTGTTCGTCCGGTTGATCGCCTCGTTCTTAACGCAGAGACGCGAAGGACGCTGAGAACCGCAGATTTTATTTTCTATGCGAAGCTTCGCGCCCTTTGCGTCTCTGCGTTTGAAGGAAAGGGCAACGACGCGTCCGACTCCGTAAGCTCCAGTTTGCGACTCGTCACCTCGTCTCGTGCAGGTTTTGACAGAAGGGAACGAAGGGAACTGAGTCGGAACATGCAGCTGAATATGGGGCGGAGCAGCAGCTCCGCCCTACCGAAACAAGGTAGCAAAGCCGTCGCCTTTGCCCCATTCACTGGATCGAAAGGTGCGTCCCCTTTGTGTTCTTCGTTTCCTTCTGTAAAAGTTCGTACCGCCGTTTTCCGCCGCCGAACTTGGAACTTGGAACTTGGAACTTGGAACTTGGAACTTGGAACTTCTAGTATGCCGGACCGAATGAAGCTTCTAATCACCGGCATCTGCGGTTTTGTGGGCTCGACGCTCGCTGCTGCCCTGCAGGACAGCTTCGGTCCCGGCGATTCATTGAACATCGTGGGCGTGGACAATTTCTCCCGGCCGGGCAGCGAACTGAATCGCGCGGCGCTGCGCAAACGCGGGATTCAGGTGCTTCACGGCGATCTGAGGCTGGCCACGGACGTGGACCGATTGCCGGCTTTCGATTGGATGCTCGATGCGGCGGCCAATCCGAGCGTGCTGGCCGGTGTCGATGGGAAAACCAGCAGCCGCGAAATCCTCGATCACAACCTCTATTCCACGATCAATCTTCTCGAAGCCTGCAAGCGCTTCAAAGCCGGTTTCGTTCTCCTGAGCACCAGCCGTGTTTACTCGATTCCGCCGCTGGCAGCACTGCCCATGCGCGTTGCGAATGATGCATTTGCGCTGGATGATTCAAAACCTCTTCCGCCTGGGATCAGCGCGCGCGGAGTCAGCGAAGAGTATTCCACGGGCGCGCCCATTTCGCTCTACGGCGCGAGCAAAGTCGCGTCGGAAGTCCTGGCATTGGAATACGGCGAATGCTTCGGTCTGCCGGTATGGATCAATCGCTGTGGCGTGCTCGCTGGCGCGGGCCAGTTCGGCCGGCCGGACCAGGGAATTGTCAGCTACTGGATCAATTCCTGGCTCCGCAAACGCCCCTTGAAATACATCGGCTTCGGCGGCACCGGGCATCAGGCGCGCGACGTCCTGCATCCGCGGGATTTGGTTCCGCTGCTCAAGCAGCAGTTCTCTTTCTCAGGAACGGCCACGGACCGGATTTGCAACTTTGGCGGCGGAATCGAAAACACGTTTTCCCTGCTGCAACTCAGCCGATGGTGCCGCAGCCGTTACGGCGACCATCCCGTGGCGGCTGATCTGACCCCGCGCCAGTTCGACATTCCGTGGATGGCCATGAACTGCGACCGGGCCGCATCGCAGTGGAATTGGAAGCCACAGACTCGAATGGACGCGGTCTTTGCAGAAGTCGCGCAGCACGCCGAAGCGCATCCGGACTGGCTGGAACTTTCAGCCGACCATTGAGCCCATGAAACAGATCGTAATGCTTCAGGGAATGGGAAACAACGAACGCGGCTGGGCGCGGCTGGTTTCGAAGTTTGGCCGCGTGGTGCTGATCCAGCAGGGCATGATCCAGCACGTCGAGATCTGGGAACACGAAAAGCAAATTTTCAACGGCCCGGAGACAAGCGTGATGAAAACGCGGCGGTTGGATGAGTGCCTCTTTTCGTTGCTGACAATGGTGCGTTCATGGAAGCGCGTTCGGGAGTTTTGCGGTATCCAGAAAATCGACGTCGTCATTGCGCCCAACTACAGCATGGGGCTCGTGGGGATCTTTTTGCGGACCGTGGGAAGGGCAGATCGAGCGATCGTCTGGTTGTCAGATTACCTGCCGCCGCGCGGTTCCTTCATGGTTAAGCTGCATCGAAGAATTACGACGGCATTGAATCGGTTTGCGGCCCGCGCGGCGGACGAGGTCTGGACCATTTCGCCTCGAATTCCGACGGCAACTGTGAACCCTAGGAATTTCGTTGTTCCCATTTGTCTCAACGAATCCGAAACGCCCGCGGTCGGCCGCACGGAGATTGGCTACATCGGCATTCCTTCGCCAGATCACGCGTTGGACACTCTTTTTGCCATTGCCCGGAAACATGGAATCCGGGTGAACATCATCGGAGATTCGCCATATTTGAAGTCGATCCAAGCTTCGGCGCCGGAGGGAACTGTCTTCCATGGCCTGCTGAATGACCCGGTGAAAATCGATCGGATTCTCGCCCGATGCTTTTGTGGGTACGCGGTCTATCGGAACACCGGCCCGCAAAGTTACAGCTACTTCGGGATACCTTCAAAGGCATTTGCGTTCCTGGGCAGCAACACACCGGTGGTGACCACCAATACTGCGCATTTCACCGCAACGCTTGGAGAGGCCGGTATCGCGCGGGTTGTCGAACCGGATTCGAGGGAAATTGAGGCAGCAATTCTCGACATTCGTGACAATTTCAGCCGTTTCTATGACGCCGTGATCACGTTCCGGAAGCAGTGGAATGCGCACGCAGAAAAGTTCCATCGGGAACGACTTGGCGTCGCGGAACCCGTCCCGGCGGTCTGACAAATGACTTGTGAGCCTTCCGCTGCGTCTGGCACCTTCCGGCCGTCCTGAACCGCTATTCAAAATGTTTTCAGCGCGCCATCGTATCCAATCTGAAGCCGGGGCATTCCAAAGATGAATAGCCAGCGGCTCCTTCAAAACGTGCGGAATGGCTTGCGGGAAGGTTACAAGCTTCACGGTCCGAAATTTCCCGTGGTGGTTACCTCACGATTCGCGACGTACATTTGGCGCCGCAGTTTCGGACCGAAATCGTTTTCTTTGGGAGGCAAAACCTACGCGTACGAGATCCACCCGTTCATTCTGGATAATGAACGGACCGTGGAGATCGGACTCGCCCGCGGTTTTCTGAGCGGACGCCCAGGACCTGTTTTGGAAGTCGGCAATGTGCTCTCCGCCTACATGACCTTTCCGCACGACGTCGTGGACAAGTACGAGCGGGCGCCAGGTGTGATCAATGAAGACATTGTCACGTACAACCCCCGCAGGAAATACCCGACGATCATTTCACTTTCCACCTTGGAACACGTCGGTTGGGACGAGACGCCCAGGGAACCGACAAAAATTGAGCTGGCGATCCAACGCTTGGTCGAACTGCTCGCGCCGGGCGGGGAATTGATGGTCACCATGCCGGTCGGATACAACGCACATCTGGATCAAATGCTGGCAAACAAGGACGGCGGATTCTCTGAAGTCCGATTCCTGCGCCGAATCAGTTCTTCCAACCGATGGCAGGAGGCGCCTTACGAAGAGGTTCGGAATCTCAAATACGGCCAGCAGTTTCCCTGCGGGAATGCGGTGGTTGTGGGAATTTTTCGCAAATAGCCTGGAGATCAAACATGCGCAGCAAAACCAAGCTCATCCTCGAATTGGTGAAAATTGGACACGATCCAAATCAGATAGCAGTGAAGCTCGCCATGCGTAAGGCGCTCTTGGGTTGTGAAAGCGTACTTGATGTCGGCTGCGGGCACTCGAGCATGATGCGTTACTTCGGCGTCCAGCACAGTGTTGGAATCGACGGTTATTTGCCGTCGGTCGAGGAAGCGCGAAAGAAGCAAACGCATGACGAAGTTATTCACGGAAATGTGACTGAGTTGGAGAACAGTTTCCGTCCGAAGCAATTCGACGCGTGCATAGCCATTGACGTCATTGAGCACCTCACAAAGGAAGATGGGCTGAAACTTATCGCGTCGATGGAGAGAATCGCGCGTAAGCGAGTGGTCTTCTTTACCCCGAACGGATTCCTCCCTCAACGCCACATTTCGAATGATGATTTGCAGGAGCATCTTTCAGGATGGGAGCCAGCAGAAATGCGCGGTTTTGGCTACCGGGTGAAAGGCTTGTTGGGACCTAAGAAACTTCGGGGTGAGCACCACGCCCTTAAGAACAAGCCCGCGGCATTTTGGGGAATCGCGTCTTTCATTGGCCAATTGGGTGTCGCAAATCGGCCGGAAAAGGCGGCAGCTATTCTCTGTGTTAAAGACCTTGCCGGTTGAGAGAGACCCCCGTCAGGGCTGAGCCCTATCGGCATTTTTACTTGCGACGAAGATTCTTGTTTACAGAGTCTCCGATTAAATTGTTAAATCCGTGCCGTTACGGGAGGAAATCCCTTTGAGGATCAGGAGAAAGCAAATTTCTATGCAAGGAAGGTCTCGCCAATCCACCGGCTCCCTTATCGGAACGTTGTGTTTTTTCATCGTCAGTCTCTACGCCCATGCAGAATGCACGACGCCACCTAACGGTTTAATCAGCTGGTGGCGAGGAGAGGGAAACGGCAGGGACAGTGCGGGGACGAATACGGGTCAGGTTGAGGCTGCCGGGACAGTATTTGTGGGCGGCAAGGTGTCCCAGGGCTTTCTGTTCAGCAACACCAACGGCTCTTTGCGAATCCCAGCCAGTGCCAGCTTGAACGTGGGAGCCGGCGGTGGCTTTACGATTGAAGGTTGGATCAGCCTGGCAGATGTCAGCAAAAAGCACGTCATAGCCGAGTGGAGCGACGGCTCAAATTGGGGTATTCATTTTCACATGGACCCGCTGTCGTTTGACGCCGGTCCGGGAACGCTTTACGCCAACATTGTTGATTCTGGTGGCGGCTGGCACCAAATCCGGTCTGCGGCGGGAGTGGTCACGACAAATGGCTTTCATCACGTTGCATTAACCTACGACAAAGCCTCTGGCGCGGCACGGCTGTATCGGGACGGTGTTGTTGTCTGGCATGAATTGATTGGATCGTTCAGTCCTCATACGAGCTACGATCTTTACTTGGGCAAGCGCCCGAGCTTCGAGCAGATCGGCTTCGAAGGTG
>CAMLLE010000039.1 GCA_946480555.1 uncultured Verrucomicrobia subdivision 3 bacterium | reverse complement strand
TGGTGGAGGAAGATTGCCGGATCGATACGCCGCAGTCCGGAAGCGGACCGCTCGCGTGTCGTTCTGGGTCAACGCATCTTGCTCAAAGCGCTGGGGGCAATTCCGAACACCGATCGGAACGTGCGCGAGAAGTGAAATTGATTCGCGAAACCGGTTTCATCCGCGACTTGCTTGACCATGGTCGCCGGCGATTGCAGCCGCTCCGCGGCGTAGTTCATTTTTAATCGCAGCAGAAAGCGATAGGGCGTGTCCTGGTCATAGCGCTTGAACAGGCGGCAGAGGTAGGCGTCGTTGAGATGACATTCCTTTGCAATCTGTTCCACCGTCCGCAGCCGCAGGAAGTGGCGGCCGATGTGGTCCCGGCATTGTTGATAGGTTTCAAATGCGAGCGCCTCGCGGCCAGGCAAGGGCGCGCGCGCTTCCAAGATTTTCCGGCCAAGTGCTTCGAGCAGCATGGCGCAAATGTCCGGGCTTTGTCGTGTGCCACGCAGTCCGTTGCGGATGAGCTCGTCGAACAAAGGTTGAAGTTCCATCGGCGGAAAAATCTGCGTCAGCGAACCACTGCCAAGACGGGCTGACTTCAGCAGCGCCGCGGCTTCGCTGCCGGAGAAGTCCACAAAGTATTTGGTCAACGGCTGTTTCGCATCGGTGCTGATGTCGTGGGGAGTTTCCGGCCCATACGAGAAAACGCTTCCGGGCTGGAGCTGATGCTCCTTGTGGCCCAGCTTCAACGTGCCAGAGCCGCGCGCGACAAACTCGATCGCGTGGAACGGAAAGTTCTTCCGCTGAATCGTGTAGTCAGGCGTGCAGTTCTCGATGCCGCCGCAGGCCACCGTCAGCTGCGTGCGGGCGTGCGGATTCAAGTTCAGGAAGAAGCGCCGGGCTTGGACGACCTGATTGGAGAAGAAGTCGGGACTGGTTCGTTTCATGGCGGCCGAACGTTTTCATCAAAAGTCAGGAATGGATATGCCTTCGTCAATCATGGATATTCCAAACCGGGAGTTCGCGACTAAGAATGCAGGCGTGATTTGAAAACGGCCTGAACCCTCTGAAGAATTCACCGGGCCAGAAACGGATATAGGCTTTATGCATACAAAACGAGTCGTGGAGAAAGATCCGCCGCTGAAGAAGGATGACCTGATTGTGATCACCGGTGCCGGCGGCTTCATTGCCGGCAACCTGGCGCTGTATTTCAAGAACAAGGGTTTCACGAACATTCGCGCGGTGGACAAAAAGCCGCTTTACGAATGGTACCTGCATGTGCCGGGTGTTGAGAACCTGTGCCTGGACGTAAGCGATGAAGCAAACTGCCATCGCGTCTGCGAAGGTGCGGTGGAAGTTTACAATCTGGCGGCCGACATGGGCGGCATGGGGTTCATCGAACGTTTCCGCGTCGAATGCCTGCGTTCGATCCTGATCAACACCCACATGGTGGAAGCGGCTTATCGCGCAGGTGCGCGCCGCTATTTCTTCTCCAGCTCGGCCTGCGCTTACAACACGCTGCTGCAGCAGGACCCGAACGTCCGCGCGTTGAAGGAATCCGATGCCTACCCCGCCATGGCGGAACGCGGTTACGGCTGGGAAAAGTTGATGTCGGAAATGTTCTGCCAGGAGTACTGGCACGAACGCGGCATGAAGACTTTCATCGCGCGTTTCCACAATGTTTACGGCCCGCATGGCACCTGGGACGGCGGCCGCGAAAAGGCGCCCGCTGCGCTTTGCCGGAAAGTCATCGAAGCGATGGACACCGGCAACAAGGACGTGACAATCTGGGGCGACGGCCACCAGACGCGCAGTTTCATGTATATCGATGACTGCGTGAAAGGCATCGACCTCATCATGCATTGCGACAAACTGATTGCGACGCCGATCAATCTTGGATCGAGCGAGCTGGTTTCGATCAACGAACTGCTCACACGCATCGAGAAAATTGCGGGTGTGAAGATGAATCGGAAATACGATTTGAACGCGCCCCAAGGCGTGGCTGGACGCAATTCCGACAACACGTTCATCAATGAAGTTCTCGGTTGGGAACCGTCCACTCCATTGAACAAAGGTCTGGCCGCCACGTTCAAGTGGATCAAAGGCCAGTATCAGGCGCGCAAAGCCGGCAAACGGGTGGGAGTCGGTTGAGGCAACGCATGAAGATGAATCCGGTTCAGAAATTTCTCGGCGCGATTCCCAACCGCCTGCAGCTGGCGGGCGGCTGGATCGACCAGCCGTTTGTTTCAGAGCATAACCCGAAGCCGCCGGGTTCCATGGTGGTGGTGCAGATTGAGCCGGATTTTCGCCCCATGGATCGCAGTGGCATCGCGAGCGGCACACGGGCGGTGGCGATGAAGCTGTGGAAGGGGAAGCTCCCGAAGCGGCCGCTCGAGGAATTGGTTCGCGAACTTTACGAAGCGGAGAACAAGGGCAAATCTGAACCGAGCGGCTCGCAGGACATGATTGGCCTGGTGTATCCGGGCGTGAACCGGCTCGATTACGATTTCAACATTCATGGCGGCGTATTTCCGTCGCACGTTGAATCGTGCAACCGCCCGAAGGTGGCGCGGTGGCTGAGCCGCGTGCTGCATTTGATTCCGGTCGAACCGCGGCCAGAAGGTTACAGTCCGCTGGGAGTGAAGAATCTGGAGCCCAAGTGGGTCGCGCGACTGGGACAATCAGGGCGTGATTGTTATGACGCGATTGTGAAAATGGATGCGAAGGCGCTCGGCGCGGCGTTGAACTTGAACATGCGCTGCTGGGAAACGCTTCTGCCACACGTGGTGCGGCATCCGTTGATCCGGCTGGATTTGATGGCGCTGCTCAAGGCGTATCAACGGCAGTATTTGGGCGCGATGTATTCCGGCTGCGGCGGCGGTTACCTGATTGTGGTTTCCGAGAAGCCAGTGCCCGGCGCGTTTCAAGTGAATGTCAGGATTGCGAAGTGAATCGCGGCGAGCGGTTCGTGCGAACTTGAATCAATGTTACAGCCACTCATGCAGAAGAAAGTAATTGTCTCTGGCGCGTTCGATGACATTCGTTCGCGTGACCTGCGGTTTCTGGAAGAAGCGGCAAAACTGGGTGAACTCACCGTACTGCTATGGCCGGATGCGGCAGTTGAACGGCGCTTTGGCAAAGGGCCAAAATTCCCGCTCGCGGAACGGCAGTATTTCCTCAACGCCGTACGCTACGTCAGCGACGTTGTGGCAATGCAGGACGGCGCGGATTTCGATTCGCTTCCGGAGAATCTGAAGGCTGATCTGTGGGTCGATTACGAACCGGCGGCCAGTTCAGCTCGTGTGGCCCTGGCAAAGGAGAGAGATCTTCCTTACCGGGTTTTTGCTGCGGACGAGCTGAAAGGTTTTCCTGAGCCGCCGCCAATGCCATCCGCGCCCGGCCGCAAAAAGGTGATTGTGACCGGCTGCTACGATTGGGTTCATTCCGGCCACGTGCGGTTCACGGAGGAGGTCAGCGCCTATGGCGATCTTTATGTCATTGTCGGGCACGATGCGAACATCCGTTTGTTGAAAGGCGAGGGGCATCCGCTGCTGTCGCAGGAGGAGCGGCGCTACGTGATGGGCTCGATCAAGTTCGTGAAACAGGCGCTCATCTCCAGCGGCGATGGCTGGCTGGATGCCGAACCGGAAATCAAACGTTTGAATCCGGACATCTATGCAGTGAACGAAGACGGCGACAAAGGCGGCAAACGCGAGTATTGCGAGAAAATGGGAATCGAGTACTTGGTGCTCAAACGAACGCCTGCGCCGGGATTGCCGCGGCGCAGCAGCACCGATCTGCGCGGGTTTTGAACCTGGAATCGATTCGGAGTTCAACGCGAAGGCGCCATGCAGCAGAGACGCAAAGCGGGCTGAATGTTCAACAGGGCGTCCAGTGCCTTGGCGTCCTTGCGTTAATATTTTAGACCGAGCGTCTGAAAGTGGTGCGTCACAGAACGAATGGGCGGTTAAGCCAGATTGAAAATTTATGCTCAAAGGTATTGCTCCCTGCATCAGCCCGGAATTGCTGAAGACACTCGCCGAGATGGGCCATGGCGATGAGATTGTTTTGGCTGACGCGCATTTTCCAGGTCATTCGGTGAACGCCAAAGTGCTGCGCGCCGATGGGCTGCCCATTCCCACTTTGCTCGATGGCATCCTGCCAATCTTCGAACTGGATTCCTACGCGCCGCCACTCGCGATGATGGCCGCGGTTGCCGGCGATCGGCTCGATCCGAAGGTTGAAGCCGCATACATGAAAGTCATCCGTCGGCACGTGCCCGAAGCAAAGATTCCAGAACGCGTGGAACGCTTCGCATTTTATGAGCGCGCGAAGAAAGCGTTCGCGGTCGTGATGACCGGTGAAACGGCCAAATACGGAAACCTCATTCTCAAAAAAGGCGTGACGCCCGTCCGCTAAGCGATTCAAAGCGCGAACTGAAAGCGCGTTACCCAGGGCGCGAAACTCGAACCTGAAATGCGCCGCCAGTAACGGTGCAACACGGTGCATCGCGTGACCGTTGCAGCTGTGATCATTTGCATCATGCTGCGAAGCGTTTCACGCTTTGAGAGACAACTTCGCACAACGAACCGACACGGACGTCGCGAATCTCAGCTGGCCGGAAAAACGGCTGCCGACGCGTTTCCTGCGTCGCGAGCCGGCCGGCTCCCGGGGCTCGATCTTCAAGGTCGGGAACAGGTCTTCACGTGTTCGCCAGATCTTCGCAGCAATTTTTGCCTGGACGAAAAGCGATTTTTTCCAGGTTTACCTGACACCTGTTTTTGTCACCAGTTCTCGGGATGTGACAGGCAGGAGGGTTTCGACCTACCCTCGGTTCGCTGTACGAATGAAGCCGTATTGTTCGTCACCCGACATTCTGGGAAATCCTGCCCGAGCAAGATCCCATTCTTCGCCATCCATCCGGTAGATCAGCAAAGCCATGACACCCCGCGAGCCAATCGCATTCCCGCGCCGTCCCCAGGCGCCATGGTTTGCCGCCAGCAAGGAAGACAGCGTCATTCGCAGTAGCAGCCAATCAGCCGTCCGTTGCAGTTCTTGAAGTTATCAACCAACAAACTGACCAATATGAAATCAACCTCCCTAACCGGAATGATCCGCAGCTTCTCCCGGCCGCGGCACATTCAATCTCCACCTTTGGCAAAATGCAGCGCCAGCCTGGTGCTGGCCGCACTGGCCAGCCTTTCCGCCCACGCCGCGAGCGATAGCTGGACCGGCACTGCCGATGCCAGCTGGGCCACGAGCGGCAACTGGCTGGGAAACCCGGCCACTGTCCCCGGCACGGGCGACACGGCGACCTTCAATGCCGCCAGCCCGAACACCACGATCAATCTCGGCGCCGGCGTCACCATCAGCAACATCGTGTTCGACACCGCCAGCGTGGCCGCCTACACAATCGGCGCCGGCGCGGTGGGCAGCCAGACGCTGGCCCTCGACAACGGCGGTTCGCTGAGCCTCAGTTCCACCGCGGCAAACAACCAACTCGTTAATGCCGCGCTGAGTCTTTCGTCAGCCACGAACGCGACCGCGACGTTCGCCAACAACAGTTCAAGCCTGCTGACGATCGCAGGACCGATGTCCGCGACGCCCACCAACGGCAACAGCCTGCTCGCGGTCAGCGGTTCTGGAAATGTGATGCTTTCCGGGGGCTTGACCGAGAACGGCAACGGAAATCTCGCGTTGCTGAAGACTGGCGCGGGCCGGCTCACCATCACGACGAACACCGTCTGGAGCGGCACTGGGGCCATTGGCCGCGTGCCTACCACCAACGGGTACCCGCTCGTCACGCGTGAAGGCACACTGCTCTTCAGCGGCGGCTCCAATTTCGTGAACGGCGAGTTCGTCATCGGCGGCGTCGTCGCTGACGGTGGTGCGGGGCAGAATGCGCGGGTGATCGTGGATGGCGGCACGCTCAACGCGAACAACTGGTTCTCCATCGGCCGCGGCAACGGCGTGGGCGGCGTTTCCTCCGATCTCGTCGTGACCAACGGCGGCGCGGTGATGGCGGCGAATCTGAGCGCGGGTTTTGACGGCGGGAATGCCGCCAATCGCCCGAAGGGTTCGGTTTCAATCCACAATAATTCCTCCGTCACTGTCACCGGCAACGGCACGGTGAACTTCGCCGAATCCACGGGTTCGGATTTTGTACTGAACCTGAACGACGCGGCGCAATTCATCGCCACCGGCACCGGCGCCAAGCGCTTTGGCCACTTCGGCAACGGAGTGGTGAACCTGAACGGCAGCAGCTCGATGATCCTCGGCAATGCGACCGCTTACATCGGATATCGCACCGGCACGGGCGTGGTGAACATGGCCAGCAGCGGCACGTTCAACAATTCCGGTGAGCTGCGCGTGGGCGCGGCAGATGCCAACGGCACGCTCTTCAATGCGCGCGGCACGCTGAACATCTCGAGCGGCACGGTGAATCTTGGAGCCATGATGATCGGCCGCGGCAACAATGTCGCGAGCGAAGCTTCTGGTTTCGTGAATCTCAACGGAGGCGTGCTCACGATCACAAACGATGTCACCGTCGGCTTCGCCGGTACCAACAACATTGGCCAGCTGAACATCAACGGCGGCATTTTCAACATGGCGCCCGTTGCCACGAAGTGGCTGACCGTCGGCTGGTGGGATTACACCCGCGGCGAGCTGAACATCAACGCCGGCACGGTGAACCTTTACAACAACACGTCGATCAAGATCACGCGTGGCAACTCCGCCCTCGTGAACACGAACGTAGTCACTCAAAACGGCGGCACAGTGACCTTCTTCGCGGATGTCGGAACGAACACTGCCAGCACGGGCGATTTGGACATGCAATACTCAGGCTCCGCGCAAGCCATCTCGACCTACAACCTCAATGGCGGCACGCTGACCGTGCCGCGCATCCGCTCCTCGCAATCCAGCGGCACGCGTATCTTCAACTTCAACGGCGGCACGCTGCGTCCCGGACTTTCGAACCCGACGTTCATCAATCTCGGCGCGGGCAATACTCGCGTGAACGTCCGCAACGGCGGCGCGATCATCAACACCGATGGCAAGGACGCCACGATCGTTGATCTCTTGCATCACAGCGACATTGCCGAAGACGCGGCGGTCGATGGCGGTTTGACCAAGCAAGGTGCGGGCACGCTGGCCATTTCTTCCGCCAGCACGTTCAACGGGCCGTTGAATGTCTCGGGTGGCACCCTCGCGCTGGACGCGACCTCCGGCAGCGCGCTCAGCGTTGCCAGCCTTTCGCTCGCCAGCGGGACTGGATTGCGTTTCACCTTCAGCGGCACTCCCGGAAGTCCGGCCATCAATGTCGCCGGTGGCGTGACCGCAGGGGCGAACATCACCATTCACCTTGCCGGTTCCGGCTTCGCCGTGGGGCAGTTTACGCTGATTGATTATTCCGGATCCGCACTGCCGAACTTGAACAACTTCACCCTTGGTGCGCTTCCAGCCGGTGTCCTGAGCGCCACGCTGGTGAACAATACCGACAACAGCTCCATCGACATCAACATCACCGGCATCGGCCAGAGCCTCTCATGGCTCGGGACGAACAACCTCTGGGACATCAACACCACGTTCAACTGGAACAACCCTTCGTTCGTTCCTTCGAAGTATCTTGAATACGCCGGAAACGTCGGTGACCTGGTGCGCTTTGACGACACGCTCGACGCGACTGCGTTGATCACCAACATCAATCTCACGACAACCCTGCGTCCGGCGATGATCGTGGTGGACAACGCCTCGTATCCTTACAGCTTCACCGGCGCTGGCTCGATCGCCGGCGGCGCGTCATTGATCAAGTCCAATGCGATGTCGCTCACGCTCGGCACGGCCAACAGCTACACCGGCGGCACCCACATCTACGGCGGTACCGTCAATGTCAGCAGCGATTCCCAGCTCGGCGCTGTCGCCGGTCCAGTGACCCTGGGCGGCGGCCAGCTGAATTTCACGGCGAATGCGACCGTGTCCCGGCCGATCAGTGTGACGGCGCTTTCCACCCTCGCCGCAGGCGCGGGCAGCACGCTGCAAGTGAACAGCAGCTTCAGCGGAACAGAACGTTTGAACCTCGACGGACCTGGCGTCAAAGTGCTCGGAAACTCGAACCGCCTCTGGTTCCACGCCGTCAGCGGCACGACCGTTCTGGAAGGCAATGCGAGCTATACGAACAGCTTCAACTGGACTTCCATCGCTCCTCATTACGACGCGAACCTCGTATCCTCCGACGCCCAATTGATCCTGCGCGGAAACGCGTTGCTCGACGCGGGCAACTTCGACTTCAACGTGTCCGATTCGACCGTGCCCAACTCGGGCAATCGCGGCCAGCTGGACATTCAGGACAATGCCACGTTGCTCTTCCGCAACCTCTGGATTGGCAAAGGCCTCATGGCCACCGGCATCGTGAATCAGACCGGCGGTCTGTTTAACAACGCCTATGCGGCAGGTGCGGACCTTCGCATCGGCGGCAATGCTGCCGATCAGTTCGATACCTACGGACGCTACCAGCTCTCCGGCGGTCGTGCGGAATTCCGCCGCCTCCTCCATGTCGGTGCTTACGGCGTCGGTGAAATGATCGTCAGCGGCGGCCAGTTCAGCAACAGCGCGGCCGTGGTGGTCGGACGCTTCGCAGGCAGCCGCGGTTCGCTGCAAGTCTCGGGCGGTTCGTTCGTTGTCGCCTCCGACATCATCGTCGGTGAAAACGGCACCGGCGAAATGTCCGTCAGCGGCTCCGGTGTGGCTCGCGCCACATCACCGCTCAGCATCGGCGGTTTTGGTGCTCCTGGCACCGGCACCGTCAGCGTCGTCACTGGCGGCCGGTTGGTCGTTCCGCAAGTTCGCATGATGCCGGTCGCCGGTTTGTCCACGCTGAACTTCAACGGCGGCACGCTGGAAGCCAGCGGCCCGAGCTCAGCCTTCATCAATAACCTGACCGCGGCGAATATTCTGAGCGGTGGCGCGATCATCGATTCCTCCAGCAACAACATCACGATCCCGCAAGCGCTGCTCAACGGCGGTGGCAACGGCGGTTTGACCAAGGTCGGAACCGGTGCGTTGACTCTGCTGGGAACCAACACCTACACCGGGACGACGCTTGTCAGCGGCGGCAGCCTCACCATCACGCCGCTTCACAAGACCGCGGGTGCGGTCACGGTGGCCGGAGGCGCCAGCTTCGGAGTCTTCACCGCCACGAATGATTCGGCCACGGTCGGCAACATCACGCTTGGCAGCGCAGCCAACGATGTCACCACGCTCGCGTTCAGCTTCAATTCCAATCCGACCACTCCGCTGTTGCAGGCGGGAAGCATCACCCGGAATGGCACGAACGTGATTCGCCTCGCAGGCACCATCACCGCGGGCATTGTTCCTCTGGTGAAATACAGCAGCCTGACGGGATCGGGCGTCATCTCAACCAACATCACCGGGCCGCAAGGCATGACTGCGGTGCTGTCCAATGACGTGGCAAATACCACGCTTTATGCCGTGATCACCGGTGCTCCTGGCATCGTCTGGTCTGGCGCCAACAGCGTTCCCGGTCTCGCAAATCTTTGGGCCAACGGCGTGACCAACTGGCTCGCGGCTGGAAATCCAGCGGCTTACCTGGAACCGCTTCCGCCGGGCGACCCGGTCCGGTTCAACGACCTCGGCAGCGGCGTCGTGATCGTCAGCAACGCCGTCTCTCCGGCGAACGCTGTCATCAGCAACAATGCTGTGAATTACACGTTCAGCGGTCCCGGCCGGATCTCCGGCCAGACTGGACTGACGAAGCAGGGCACGGGGACGGCCACCATGGGCATCGCCAATGATTACGCCGGTGCAACCACCGTGAGCGCTGGCACACTCCAGTTCGGCATCGCCAATGCCACGGGCGCTGGCAATCTCTCCGTTGCCAGCGGCGCCACGCTGGACCTGAACGGCTTCGCGGGTTCGGCCGCCGTCCTCTCCGGCTCAGGTTTGATCAACAACACCGCTGGCACAGAGTCCACCCTGACCATCGGCAGCGGCAACAGCGACAGCACCTGGTCTGGTGCGTTCACGAACGCCACGGGCGGCGTCCGGTTGATCAAGGTTGGTACGGGCACGAACACCTTCACGGCCACCAACTACCTGGCAGGTCAGAATCAGGTCAACGGTGGCAAACTGGTCCTGCCCGCAGGATCGGGAATTGCCCCGGTCGGCACGGCTGAATTCTGGATCGCCGAAGGCGCGAACACTGCCACGGTCGAAGTGAACGGCGGCTTCTTGGGCGCCAACAACTGGTTCGTCGTTGGCCGCAACAACCTCGCCGCCAATGGCACGCTCATCGTGAACAGCGGCACCGTCCAGAAGAGCGGCGGCGGCAATTTCGTTGTCGGCTCACTCGCTGCCACGGGAACACTGATCGTCAACGGCGGTCAGGTGCTCAACAATGCCAACCTCTGGCTGGGTGAACGCACGGGTGCCATCGCCAAGCTGTTCCTCAATGGTGGTCTCGTCCAGGCCACGCAAATTCGCGGCAACGACAACACCGGATTGCCCACCACCTCGGAAGCCTGGTTCAACGGCGGTGTGCTGCAGGCATCGGGTTCGAGCGACAACTTCATCGGCGCGCCCACAGTGCCATACATCCAGGCCGGTGGATTGATCTTCGACACCCAGGGCTTCGGAATCACCAACGCTGCGGCGTTGAATGAGGACGGCAATTCAACCGGAGGCGGGCTGGTCAAACTCGGCACGGGCACGCTCGCATTGACCGGCGCAAACGTTTACAGCGGCCCGACCGTGGTCAGCAATGGCACGTTGCTTGTGAACGGCAGCATCTCCGGGAATGCGACAGTCAAATCCGGAGCGGCTCTTGGTGGCATCGGAACCGTGAGCGGCACGGTTACCGTGGAAGCCGGCGGGCGGCTGGCTGCAGCGGGATCGGATATCGGCACCTTCAACTTGAACACTCCGCCGGTGCTTGGCGGCGCAGTGGTGGCCGATGTCAATCGCAACGAAGGTTCCCCGATTGCCGACATCATCTCGGTCCCGGGCCAGACCATTACCTATGGCGGCACGCTGATCATTACAAACGCTGGAGCCGCATTGCAGGTCGGCGACTCGTTCAAGCTGTTTGATGGCGGCGCTTACACCGGTTCCTTCAGCATCGTCTCGCAGACGCCGGGACAATCAGTGACCTGGAATGCCGCGAACCTGACCGTGGACGGCACCATCTCGGTGGCCACTGTTGGTTCGCCCATCGCGGAAAATCCGACGAACATCACGGTCAGCGTGACTGGCAGTTCGCTCAACTTGAGCTGGCCGGAATCGCACCTCGGCTGGGTTCTCCAGGCGCAGACGAATGCGCTGAACATTGGTCTTCGCACCAACTGGTTTGACATCGCTGGCAGCGAAAGCGTGACCAACATGTCCATCTCGGTGAACAAGACCAATCCGGCCGTGTTCTACCGTTTGCGCAAGCCGTAATTGAATGAAGTCCCGAGACGTTCTCCCAGCGTCTCGTTGGAAGTTCTCCAAATCACAAGTGCCGGAGGCCGCAAGCCTCCGGCACTTTCGTTTG